>JAVCCX010000136.1 GCA_030765245.1 Candidatus Zophobacter franzmannii
ATAAAAGACCCTAAAAGAAATATACCTCTTGCATTGATATCATCCCTTGTTGTAGCCATAATCCTCTATTCGCTGGTGCTATTGGTTACTGTTGGTGTGATGGGTGATAAGCTGATTATACTTAAAAATATAGATACTCCAATAGCTCAGGCAGCTCGAATAGTGCTAGGCAGTTTCGGATATTGGGCAATAACAATTGCCTCTATGCTTGCTTTTGTTACTACAGCTAACGCTGGAATTATGGCAGCTTCACGCTATCCTTTGGCTCTTGGTAGAGATGGACTTTTACCAGCTTTTATGGCCAAGACTGATAAGAAGAACTCTCCTCATATTTCAATTATACTGACTGGTGTGTTTATTGCTTTGGCTCTCATGATAGATCTCAAAGTACTTATAAAAGCTGCTTCAACTGTGATAATTCTTAACTATATCCTCTCACATATCTCTGTAATTATCTTGAGAGAGAGTAAGATGCAGAACTATAAACCGAGTTTCCGGTCTCCACTCTATCCCTGGGTACAGTTTATTGGGATAATTTGCTTTGTTTTTCTTATTTCTGATATGGGGATGAAGGCAATCCTGATTAGCTTAGCGTTGATTGTAACAGGGTTTCTTGTCTATATGTTCTACGGAAGGAAGAGATCTAACCAAGAGTTTGCTTTGCTACACCTTGTAGAACGGATTATAAATAAAAAGCTAACAGGCTATAACCTTGAATCAGAGCTTAAGGATATTCTGTATCAACGAGATGAGATTGATAAGGATGGTTTTGACTACTTAATTGAGAAGGCTACGGTTTTAGATATTAATGAAAAGCTCTCTTTAGCTGAACTATTCTCACGGATAGCAGAGACTATGTCTGAGCAGATTGGCTTAAGCCCTGCGACAATACAGGCAAGTTTCTGGGAGCGAGAAGATCAGAGTCCGACAGCGTTAACTCCGTTCGTGGCAGTTCCACATCTTATCCTTGAAGGAGAAGACAGGTTCCAGATTATTCTAGTTAGAACCAAGAATGGGACAAATTATAATGAGGAATTCGACTCCGTGAAGGCTATTTTTGTGCTTGCAGGAACAATGGATAGAAGGAATAACCATCTCAGAGCTCTTGCCTCAATAGCTCAGGTTGTTCATCATAAAGATTTTGAAAAGAAATGGTTATCTGCAAGAAGCTCACAAGAGCTTAAAGACTTAGTTCTCCTAAGTGAAAGGGGAAGGTTGATAAAATGAAGAAAATATCAGTATTTATGTTTATAGATGCCCTTGGTTGGGAAATCGTTAAGAAGCACCACTTCATGGAAGAGTTGTTACCCTATAGGAATAAGGTAGAGATGCAGTTTGGCTACTCCTGTACTGCAATTCCGACGATCCTAACAGGTGAATCACCTGAAGTACATAAACACCTTAGTTTTTACTATTATAACCCTGAGGAGTCTCCTTTTAAGTCTTTTAAAGTACTTAAATACCTCCCCGGGTCTATCTTCGATAGATGGCGGTTCAGACATCTGTTTTCAAAGATAATCGCGAAAGCATATCGCTATACAGGCTATTTTGAGATGTATGCAATGCCGTTTGATAGATTGCCATACTTTGATTACATCGAGAAGCGTGATCTCTTTGTACCGGGTGGATTGTCACCTGTTCCTAATCTTGCTGACAGGCTTACGGAAAAGAAAGTAAGCTACCATATCTCTGACTGGCGACTAACTGAAGAGCAGAATATCAAGAGTCTGATTCAGGATGTAAAGAGGGGAGAGATTAACTTCGGGTTCCTCTATACTGCCGCAATGGACGGGCTTTTACATAGAGTCACAAAAGATGGTTCTGAAATTAGAGAGAAGTTAGATTGGTATGCTGAATACATCTATACGCTCTGGCAGGAGATGCAAAACAACTATGATGAGTTTAAACTCTATGTTATCTCTGACCATGGCATGACATCCCTAACCGAAACGGTTGATGCTAAGAAGATAGTCGAGGCTTTACCACTTAAGTTTGGTCGTGATTATACTGCGGTCTATGACTCAACTATGATTCACTTCTGGTACCTTAATAAAGCAGCAAAGAAAGCTATTCAAGAGATAATACCTACTATTCCATATTCTCGTTTACTCAATGATGAAGATAACAAGAGATACCGGATTAGGTTTGAGGATAATATGTATGGAGAGGACATTGTTCTTATGGATCCGGGAGTACAGATAGCACCATCTGATATGGGTAGGAATGCTCTTCCGGGGATGCATGGGTTTGACCCTAAACATGAAGATTCATATGCCAGCTTCCTTTCAAGCTCTAAGGTTGAAGATGAACCTCAGTGGGTAGGGGATTTCTTTAAGGTGATGATGAAAGATGTGGAGGATATAACTAAGTAAAGCGTTTGGGTATTGGAAAACATGCAGAGGCTTGCTCTTATATGGGTTGCATCGACTGTGTCGATGCTTAAGAGAGAGTACCGGTCATGCCGGTAAGAATTGTCACAGTCAATTCACTCCAAATGATTGTCCCTTACCCTGATGAAAGGCATCTGCCATTGTCATGGTTGAATTATCCCATTGAGCATCGGTTGCCATATTGTATTCCATAATATTGTCATAAGTCTTGTAATATACTTCCGTTTCCAATGAGAGGTATTGATAGAAGCGTCCTGTACTGAAGTAAACATTACTGTTGAAGTCCAACTGTCTTCTAATAGAGAATCTTGGAGCAATATCGAGACTGTCAGAAGTATTTGATTTAGGTAAAGATATCTCCATATTACGATAGTAATTAAACCTTATCCCCGGCTCGAATGTCCAGAAGTTATCATTTGTGTAGTTATGGTGGTAAAAGAAAGAGTTGGTGAAGGACTTGCTCGCTATATGTGGCAAACCATTGCTGTCATATTGTTCATCGGAATCAACATCAAAGAGAATCGCCACGAATTTGGACTCAAACCCATATTCTGCAGTATGGTATTCATTAAACCTCTGACTGATAATCCCTTTCATCGTTACATCGTCAATGTAGTTACTTCTGTTGAAGAGGGTAGTTCCATCATCGCTAACCTCAATGGCAGACTCGAAATGACTGGTATCAGCACAGACCAAATTGAAATCTATTCCAATAATGAGTGGGACGGAATCATGTTCTATGAAGATGGTGTAGGTACATTTGATTATTGTAGTTTCATTGAAACTCCAATCTCAGCTGATACTGCTGAGTTAGAAATTGATAACTCTACTTTCTTAGATTCTCCTTTCGAAAAAATAGTTAATAGTGTTCTTGATATCAATACTAGTTCACTAAACAATTCACCAATATATGCTTCTCATCCGTCCACTAGTCCAGCTCATCGAGTTACATTAACCGATTCACATTTTATAGAAGTAACTGCAAATGCTGTTCACCTCAAAAATTATCCTGAATATGTAATAACAGGTAATTTGTTTGTTAGTAGTGGTACTGGTTTGTACTTAGAAGATTGGTGGTTCTTCAGACGATGTAACTATTATTGTAAGGAATAATGATAAAGAAGAAGTATATTTTTCTTACGATAATGCTCCAGATGGTAGCAGTACATTCTATTATAATGAGATAAGTGATACAGATACTGGTAATACATATCCATTAATGCTATGTTCAAGCACGCCTACAGTGGCAATCAATGTTGAAAGGAACTATTGGGGACCGAACTTTGTTGCAAGTAGTGATCTAATGCCAACTGGTTGGTATGATTACACACCGGAATGGGATCCAAGTAAAAAATCAAGTCCTGAAGATGCTCCAAAAATTGAATATCTTGCAGCAGTTCAATATGAAGAAGATGAGGAAAACATATTAGCAGAGCAAGCTTATCAACAAGTTATTGCGAATTATCCTGAAACAATCTATGCAAGAATGTCTGCCCGAGCATTATATGGCTTAGCTGGTAGATTAAGAACATAGTTAGTAATGGTAACCCCTTTCAGTATATATATGCATTAACAACAATCATTTGTTGGAGGTAACTAAATTGCTATAACAATGAGGCTATGAAAACAATAATTCCTTGACATAAATGTAATCTGGTTAATAAATAAGGTATAAGAAAGATGGTGTTATACATCAATTGGGAGGAAAAATGAAGAGAAGTTTACTTATTTTTGTAATTATCGGGTTGATATTTACATTGGTTGCAGACATAATGCCTGCGGACACAAAGCTTAAACCTAAAGCAGATGGAAAGCCATTATTCCAGGCAAGCCATCCTGTAGAAAGAGACACAGAAAGCGGAATTAGCTGGGAGATGCCTTTTTCACCTTCTGTTATTCACGGTAGTAACTATTATGATTATATGATAGGTTCATACTGCAGTATTCCTATCAAACCACAGCCTGAGAATGTTGCAGGTAGAGGTTGGTTCTATAACTTTATGGCAAAACCAAGCTCAAGCGGTAATCGTAGAGTTTATTACGGTTGGATGGATGATAATGGACCTTCATCAGATCCTAGTCTTTTCACAACTGTTGATGCTTGGGAAGGATACCCAGGACTTGATGTTGATAACCTCGGTCACATGATTATGGGTTGGCATTCAATCGGTGATGATGGTGTTGCTGATGTGAAATATGGTTACGACTCATTCTTTGCCGGAATCCCCGGAATCTCCAGTGATGCTTTTATGCTCATGGATAATCCAACAAACAGAAACGGTTTTGATGATAATGAATATATTTGGCCTAATGTACAGATAGGTGACTCACCTCTCGGTTCAGAATATCAG
>JAVCCX010000232.1 GCA_030765245.1 Candidatus Zophobacter franzmannii
GGCAATTATATGTGTCGGAGAAAACTCTTCAAACGAAGATTTTTTACGACGTTATGCTTTGCTTTCTTTGCCCTCAAAAACATTGAATAATAAATCTCATAAAGGTAATAGCAGGTTGTTACAAATTTTTCAAGACCCTCAAGCTCCACCTATTGTAAAAGGAGCAGTTATTACTGCGATGAGAAGAACAAAAGATTCTGAATTTGAACCTGTTCTTAAATCTGTATTGATCAACCCCCAAAACTACGACAATGCTACAATCAGATACGCTGTTGTTTCTGCAAGTAAAAGCGGGAAAGGGGTGGAATATATAAAGAACTTGAAGACAATTTCCGAATCCACTAACGACCCTAAACTACACTCTAGTTCAATTTATGCTTTAGGCCTTATCGGAAACAGTGAAGCAATAAGAATAATTGTTAATAATTATGGTAAACATAACAATGAACGCATTTCTCGTGTAGGTATCAAAAGAAACCAAAAGACTATTCTCAAAATGCTTGATCACAAACAAACTATTAACACTCTAAATGCCGGTATAAAAGCTGCTGAAATTGGGAACATAACAGCAGCTAAAGCAAAATTAAACTATCTTGCTAGTTCGTATTCAAATGGTTCTGTAAAAAGATTTGCATTAAAGGTTGTCGAAAATTTAGATTTCCAAGCTAAGCAAAATGCAAAATGGGAAGATTGATGATTTTAATCTCAAAAAACATAAAAACGTACTTAATTAGAACAGTCTTATTCATATTGCTGTTTGGAAATGCCACTATTTTTGCTCAAACAGCAGGAGATGCTGTTTATCGTGAGGGAGGATTGCTAAATAATAGTGACCATGCTGGTATATGTGATACAAACGGAAATGTATATGAAATTAAAGGTTATTCTGGCGATACAGTGGGGCTTTATAATTGGAGTAGTTTTTTAGATGGAAATACCTATTTAGGAGCATATACGACAACTGGGATAACTCAATCAGATAGGAATGATGTTTTAAACACATGTGCGGCATTGGCTGCAGATCCAGAAATTGAATATTCGATTGGGGACCAACTTAATCATAGCGATAATCCAGGTCTTTATATTTCGGTCGATGAAATCACTAATATTCGATGCGATGGAGTCGTTGAATATTCCTATGAATGGAATGATTTACCGGTTTGGGGAAAGGCAACGCCCTCAACTTCTAGCGGAACTCCGACTCATTTTGATGTTTCATATGGGAATAATTGTGATTTTGATGGGCTAATTGGAACTCATGAATGCTATTGTCAAGAACATAATGATTTAGGGAAAAATCAGCCATGGCAAGAAGTGAGTCCTTATGTACAACGAGGCGCAGCCGGTTCAAAATGGACACAGCTTATCCCTGCAACAGGAGATATTTACGAAAGTGATAATACTTTTGGAACGGCTAAAACTATCTCTGATGGTCAAACTCAAAACAGGAGTATTCATGTTGCTGGAAATGTTGATTATGCCAAATTCACACTTTCAACTACAAGTAATGTAACTATAGAAACTGATGGATCAAGTGGAGATACTCAATTATACATGTATAATTCGTCTCAAACACAAATTGGTTATGATGATGATGGGAATGGTGCTTTCAGCAAAATAACTCAATCTAGTTTACCCTCCGGCACTTATTATATTAAAGTTATTGATTATAATAATGATCATACTATAAGCGCATATACACTATCCCTTGACGTGAGTCCTATATCGACTACCACGACTTCCACAACAACTTTGCCAGCAGATGATAATTACGAGAATAATAATACTTATTCAACAGCATATAACTTGAGTAGTTATGAAAACACGTGGTTAAATACAATTGATGGTTATGGGAAACAAGGTGATGACGACTGGTATAAAATATATATATCGTCTGGATCTGAGAGGCTACAGGTAGAATGCACTTTTACAGATGCCGATGGTGATATTGATATTGAAATAAGAGATAGCAACGGAAATACTTTCACTCCTGTATCTGGGGAGTCTACTTCAGAAACTACAAACGATAATGAATCAATTGATTGTGTATTACCCAGCTCGGGAACTTATTATATAAGAGTTTATTATGATGATGCAGGAAATACCTATAATCTTTGGTGGGACGATTTGAGTTCTACTACTACGACGACGACTAGTACTTCTACTACGACAAGCACGACTACTTCAACCACCACCACAACCTTATCTGGAGATGATAATTACGAAAATAATGATTCGTATTCGACTGCTTATGACCTGAGCAGTTATGAAGGAGCCTGGTTAAATACCATAGACGGTTACGGGAAACAAGGAGATGATGACTGGTATAAAATAAGCATTACTTCTGGATACGAGCGCCTACAGGTAGAATGCACTTTTACAGATGCTGACGGTGATATTGATATTGAAATTAGAGATAGCAACGGAAGTACTTTCACTCCTGTATCATGGGAGTCTTTTTCAGTAACTACAAGCGATAATGAATCAATTGACTGCGTATTACCCAGCTCGGGAACTTACTATATAAGAAC
>JAVCCX010000366.1 GCA_030765245.1 Candidatus Zophobacter franzmannii
CCATTCACAGAACAGAGGTCCAGATTAAACACAAGAACAAGTTCTTAACTAAGAGTTGGAACAACATTATGGCACCATTCCTAGGAATGCCACTTGCAATTTCTGATACATCCCCTCCTTGTTTGAATCCATTTGATTGTATTTGACCCTTACCTCAGTGTCACTCAGGCAAAGTGAATATATAATGATACAGTGAATTTCAAGTATTTGTAGCTTCAAGCTATTTGGAGATTCATTTTCTTATTGACTAATACACATAGGTGCATAATGATGACCTCAAAATTAGAACGGTAAGGATAGATTATGGCTCGACCAAAGAAAAAAAGAATGGTTTTCCAACCTCCTCAATATACTTCTTTCAAACCGAACGGAGTCAGGATGAATACATTAGAGCAGATTACTTTGAATTTGGACGAATTGGAAGCGATTCGTTTAGCAGATTATCAGGGAAAAGAGCATAATGAGGCTGCAGAAGAAATGGAGATTTCCCGTTCAACCTTCACCCGATTAGTTGAAAAAGCACGTTGCAAGGTCAGCCGGTTTTTACTGGAAGGAAAGCACTTGTTTATCGAAGGTGGAGATATTCATTTTAGAGGGAACATATTACGCTGCGAGCATTGTGGTCATATGTTCAAAACAGGATTTGAATTTCTGATTAAATTCTGTCCTGCTTGCGGGTCTTCGGAACTGCTAGATTTGGCTGGAGGTTTTGGGCATGGAGAATGCTGTAAGGGACATCATCATAATCAAAGGAGGTAAAGATGCCAAGAGGAGATAAAACAGGTCCAGATGGAAAAGGACCAAGAACCGGCCGAGGATTGGGAAAATCCGCAGGAAATGAAATGGGAAGCGAAAGAGGTCAAGCCCAAGTCAAAGGACGCGGTCAGGGAAAAGGACAAAAACAGGGACAAGGAAGAAATAGATAATTTTTAAGAAAAAAATATAGGTTAAACAATGGAAAGAATTAAGATAGCGTTTGCGACTAATGATGGGAAAACATTTATCAGCAGGCATTTTGGTGATGCGAACTATTATGATATCTATGCCTTTGATAGCAAATATATTCAATTTGTTAAAAGAATTTCGAATAATATCGAAGAAGATGATGCACTGCATGCCAGCGTAAAAAGGGCAAGGGGAATAGTCGGATTACTTCGGGAAGAAGATGTTTCTGTTGTGGTATCAAAAGTATTCGGACCCAACATCGAGCGGATTAAGAAACAATTCGTTTGCCTTATAATGAAAGATAGTGATATAGAGGATGGAATTCGCAAGGTTCGTGACAACATCAGGAAAATAAAAAACGAATGGGAAAGAGGAGAAGAAAGACAGTATTTGAGCCTTTAAAAAATTACTATGGAAAAAATTAATAAAAAATATGACATTATTGTGATTGGTGGTGGACCAGCAGGGATAACCCTCGCTAAGATTCTTGGGCAAAAGAAAGATATAGCGATCATCCGTCCAGAAAATTTCAGCATGATTTATTGTGCTATGCCCTATGCAGTGGAGGGACTTTTCCCTTTAGAAAAAACCTTTAAAAAAGATGCATTGGTTACTGATGCAGGGGCAGACTTAATCAGGGGAACGGTTTCTGAAGTAGATTTTAATAACAGAAGCATCAAATTAGAAGATAATTATGAGTTGTCATATGAAAAACTGATCATCGCTACAGGAGCATCACCCTTTATTCCTCCAATGAAAGGTACAAATTTGACGGGAGTCACCGGCTTTAAAACTGAAACTGATATGCGCCAGATTATGGGTTTTGTAGAAAAAGGTATAAAGAATGTTATTGTGGTTGGTGCAGGTGCAATCGGAATTGAGCTTGCTCTTGCTTTAAACAAAATAGAGTTAAATGTGCATTTAGTAGATATGGCAAGTTCCCTACTTCCCAATATGGTTGACCACGAAATGGCTGACTCAATACTTCAAGAGTTTGTACGCTCAGGTGTAAACTTGCATCTCAATACCAAGATAAGTGAACTGCAAGGCAAAGAATTTGTACAATACGCTCTCTTGGATAATGGAGAGAAAATCCATTTTGATAATATCGAGAATTGCAATGTTACCAGTCAGGAGTTATTCTCCGGCATTGTAGTATTTGCTACTGGCATGAGACCTGACATATCCCTATTTCGAGACAGTGAACTAGAAATCGATCGGGACGGAATTGTGGTTAATCCAAAAATGGGAACCAATCTTCCCGGTGTTTATGCTGTGGGTGATTGTACACAATTTTACAGTGGAATAACTGGGAAAACATTATCAGGTAAATTAGCGACAAATGCTGTGCCAATGGCAAAAATATTAGGTTTTAACTTATTGGGACAAGATAGGAAATACCCTGGATTTTATAATGGTGCTGCAACAAAAGTTGGAAAGTATTATATCGGTGGAACAGGCTTGTCTGAAAGAATTGCGAGAGACAATGGCATAGCTACAATTAGCGGTTATAGTGAAGCAACTACAAAATTCCCAATTATGCCTGAAGCTAAAATTGTTCACTTGAAATTAATTATAGAAAAAGATACTAAAAAAGTTATCGGAGCTCAGATTATCAGCGAGGAACCTGTCACGGATAAGATCGATTTATTGACTTGTGCCATTCAAAATGAAATTACATTAGAGAAACTAACTCAATTAAGTTATTCGGCCCAACCGTACCAAAGCTTTTACCCAGCAGGAAACTTAGTTGTAATGGCTGCCGAAGATATCTTAAAGAAATATAAACAATGATGTAAGAACAGAGCTATTTAGAGAGAATATTTGGAACTGAGGCATCCTTCTCAATTTACATATGGTCAGTCGCACTACCTAAGAGGTGAAGCTGAAGCATCACATCCCAAAACACTCTCTTTTGCCTTCTTGTACATCATTTGAATATCTTCCTTTCCGTGCTTTCGGTGCCTTCCGTGGTCAAAAGTCTTACTCCCTCTTTCCCATTTCGTGTCTTTTCGTGTTTTTCGTGGTTGAAAGATCTTTCTCTCTTACCCCAGTTTAAAGAGACTTTAGCGAATCAGGATGTTTCTTAGAAGTTGATTTAAGCTCATAATAGATAAATCCAATAGCGACTATAGCACTAAAGAGATCAGATATCGGAACTGTCGCCCAGACACCCTTCAGACCATAAACTTTTGGAAGGAATATTAAGACAGGCATATAGATTATCACCTTACGAAGTAGATTCAGGAATATGGCTTGTTTCGGCTTCCCGGTGGCTTGGAAATACATGACACTCATCATGTGAAGTCCGACCATTGGTATCATCAGCATGTAGATTCTTAAGCCTGAATACCCAACCTCAATCAACTGCTGATCTCCCTTACTAAAGAGTGACACTAAAGAGCGACTCCAAATGTTTACAATTGCAAAACCTGTCAGTGAGATTATCAATGAATATAGATAGGAGACCTTTAAAGTTGATTTGACTCTCTTATATATCTTAGCTCCAAAGTTGTAACCTATGATTGGTTGACCTGCCATCATCAGCCCACGCAGGGGAGTTTCCACCATTATAAAAATGCTCTGAATCGCCCCTAATGCCCCTAATGCTACATTATTCCCATACATTAATAAAGAACGGTTCATAAATACTGTAATAACTGTAGTTGCAAGATTCATAGTAAAAGGAGAAGCCCCGATTGCGAGCATTGGTTTAACAATCTCCCACATCGGCATAAGATTCTTACGCTTCAATTTGAGATAGTGATTCTTACTCAATGTGAAATGCCAAATCACACTTCCGGCTGTGTATATTCTTGCAATCACAGTTGCGATTGCAACACCCTTAACCCCCATGTGGAATACAAAGAGAAATACAGGATCTAAGACAATGTTAATAAGGGCACCGGTTACAGCTATTTTCATCGCTAAATGAGGATTCCCTTCACTTCTGATACAACCATTTGTTCCCATCGCCATAAAATCAACTGCCATAAACGGCAGAAACCAGATCAAATACTCATAAGCATACGGCATCGTTACATCTGTTGCTCCGACAAGATGTAAAAGAGGTTTAATAAGATCACACTTAAAGTTGAGACGAACACACCCATCAAAGCAAACAGACCAACTGTGTTTCCGAGAGTGTTCTCGGCTGCTTCCTTGTTTTTTTCACCCAACCTGATTGAAATGATTGTAGATGAGCCATTGCCGAGTAGTACGCCAAGAGCTATAGAGAGAATGAAAATAGGAAACGTAATGGTCAGCCCGGCTACGGCATCCGTTCCAAGAGCTTTTCCAATATAAATTCTATCAACGATATTATATATAGCATGCACACTTGAAGCAACAATAGCGGGAATCGAATATCGGAGTAGAAGCTTCCAAGGTGCTACTGTTTCAAATTCATTAAGACTCTTCATTGCTCTCTCTTAAGTGTAATTGAATCAATGTCTCCATTGGGATTTTATCTATATCAGAAGCAAATCTGGAAAGCCCGACGATATGATGAATCCAGAGTTCGGCGTATTGTGTGGCTGTAACATCTAACATTAATAACTCACTATCTAAGCCCTGTTGCATTACACTGGCAATCGTATGTCGAACGACCCGTTTATGCTCATCCAGGTTCTCCTTGAACCCTTTACAAAACGATTTTGACTTGGCCTGTGCTTCTTCCATAACACGAACCGAGACCTTACGCCCGATTACAAACTTTTCAAACTTGGCCGTGATCAATCTCAGCTTCGCCACAAATTCTATCTCTCTCCCGGCTATATCTTCCAATTGTTTTTTTATTGTCATAAACCCGTGAATCGCAACCTCGATATACAGATCTTCTTTATTCTTAAAATAACGGTATAGTGTTCCCTTCCCTACCTTAGCTTCGAAGGCAATATCATCCATTTGACATCATCATAACGCTTGGATTTAATAATCTTCTCAGCTGTTTTCATCAAAGATTAGCCATTCATGATGTCGTTCAGCAACTGGATGAATTTGAAGTGGTATTCCTGCCTCTTGCCAAGGGAGAGTAACATCTTCCCATCACACTTTAAGGGTGTTTTTTCTTTACCAATTTACTACTACGCCCCTTCCAATTTCGCTAGAATTTCACTGGACCCACCCTAGAGCCTCCCTAGTCCCTCCCTGGCAAAGGCCAAAGTTATCCACAATTTGTGCATAACTTATTCCATGGATAAAATAATTATTCTAGAAAGGGCATGGTCGTCATGCAAGCAGTTGAAGCGGAGAAGATTTGTATGTTTATCTTAGTATGAATGGATCTGGATGCAAGGTGTTAAATGGTTTTCACTATCAGAGACTCATCACTTATAGCCCACTCTCATACTTTGACAAGAAACTCCTCTTATATCTATGTTTCTGTAAAATCTTATCTTTGAAATCAATGTGACTCTCACATCCTCGCCAATCGATGATACTCTTTGCCATCTGATCAAGTTTCTTTAAATACTTTACTCCGTGACTATAAGCCTTAGTATAGCCTTTTTCAAGAATTGAAATCAATAATCTACGATAAATCAGGCTGGCAGCAAGATAAAGACTATTCTTTTCCAATATCTTCACAATTGGAAGTAAAGGGTCATAAAAATCTCCATTAATATGATCAGCCCATCTGATAAGATATTCTTCTGCAGCAGTATATCTATTAACTTCTACTAAAAAAATGGATTGATTCTTGCGAAAGTCTGTTTTATTCATGATGAAATCTACTTCATCAGTTACAATTGAATCTCTCTTATCCGTGCCTATGACCTTCAGAAGTTTATCAAGAGCATAAATCGTTGGTTCTCTTCTAAGTCTGTGGTGCAGGATTTCAATGAGATTTTCCCCATCTCCCAACTCTTTGTAAATATCCACTAATAGCCTTTCTCGCTCATTAGCCATATAATACGCTTTCTCTGAGATTTTATTAGCCCAAGTTAAAGCAGTATTACCATCGCCACTTTCTAAATAAACCCTGCCTATATCTATTATGCTTGCGCCTGAAAGTTCCGTCAAATGAGCCTTGCATGTTTCTTCATATAGTTTAGCATCTCCAATCTGCCTTGCTAATGATTCTATCAAATAAAAAAACCGACTGAATCCATCCTCATCTTTATTTTTATCTTCATCAGTAAGTATTTGAAGCTTTTCAATCATTACCCTAACAACAGATTCAGGTAAGAATTCACCTGCACAATCTATCAAGCTGTCGCGGACTCCAAAGTCATCCGCAAGGTTGAGTTTAAGTATAATTTCTGCAATCTTCTCTTTTCCATCGCAATTCTTTGCATATTCCTTGAAGTATTCAGGAGCCTCATATTTATATATGTCGCTTACATAGCCAGTTGAGTCATCACAATTACTTAGGACTGCTTGATCAGTTTCATAGAATGAAGCAATTAATTCAACGCCAAGAAGTGGATCAACCGAGCTTGATTTCAGGTCCCGTAGCATCAAACCCATTCTGTTAGCAAGTTCAGATGTCCCACGCCCATATATCGGACGCTTAATTCTATTCAAACCGTTAATGCTACTCTTGAACTGCTTAAGATTCTCTTTTGTCGTTTTAGTCATCTTTTTGTAATCTCTCTATATTTTTATTCATCTATTAAACACTCATCATCAGAAAATCTGAGAAAGCCGCATTACTAATATAAAAGGACGAAACCATTATAGATGATTCCCTCCACTAGTTTCGCTCGGTCTGGAAGACAAGTGGAAACACAACAACTCAGGAGAGTTGTTTTACATAACGCAACTGCCATCTATTGCCTTTCTTGCACATCAACTAGTATTTCTTTTCCGTGCTTTCAGTGCCTTCCGCCTGCCACGGCGTAATGAAATGAAGACGGGTGGTTAAATTCTTATTTACCTATTGCTTTTAGGAGCATCAAGGTTGACTGTTGATAATCAATCTGAGCATCGAGTTGCTCGGATTCAGCTTTTTGCCATCCAGTCTGAGCTTCGAGCAGATCAGAGAGAGTGTTTCTCTTCAGGTCAAAGTTATCCTGGGCAATACGAAGATTTTCAGTCGCCTGCGTTACTGATGAATTAGCCAATTCGTTTCTAAGGATAGCATCCTTGACTGCAAATTCATTCTTCTTAATCTCAAGCTTCATAAGCTCAATTCCTCGCTCCAGTTCAAGCTTTGCTGCATCGCGTTTAAATCCTGCCTGCTTGTTTTTAGCATAGGTCTCCCCCCACTTAAATATCGGGAGTGAGAAGTTAGCCATTATCATCGCTTCATCAGATTTATTTTCATTGCTATTAAGCTCAAACCTTTTTTCAGAATAGGAAGCCTGAACGCCAATCTCCGGCAAATAATCCGCAAAGGCAATTGACTTCTGCTTTCTTGTAATCTCGTATTTCGCAGTCAGGAGCTGAAAGTCCTTACGATCCAAATACATCTCAGGATCAACTTCCTGCGTAAACTCACTGTTTACTTGCACAACGCTATCCTCTAAGGTTATCTCACCACTAAGGTCAATCCCAATCAAGCGTTCCAGAGCCAGAGTTGCGAGTGCATAACCGTGAGTAGCTTTCTGCTTATTCAACTTAGCTTCATTGAGCTTTACTTCCGCTTTCAAAAGGCTGTTACGTTGAATCATACCAACCTCAGTTGCATTAGTAAGCTGTCTGACAACCTCCTGCAACAGTTCCTCATATTGAGTAGCGAGTGTTACCTTACCGTTAAGGGAAACTATGTGCCAATAAGCCAGTTCAGTCTCGATAAGGATGTTCTCACGTTCCCTCTGATAGTTAACCTCAGCAGCTTCTACGCCAATTTTGGACATCTTATAGGCATTGAGAATCTTCCCACCCATGAACACGGGCTGAGTTGCCTGAATCGAAGCCATATAGGCATTTCTTAGTGAAAGTGACAGATCCAATCCGGGGAAATAGGCATACTGATTAAATACGGGATTCCCATCTGTTCCAATCACCGGTTGTCCTGAGTTAGGATCAATAAACAGGTTTGGAGTTAACTCGCCAGTTCCTGAATCATAGTTATATGTTGGAAGGTAACCATCATCAACAGACATCTCAAACGGTGCATCCCGATAGAGATAGGTTGCATTAAACGATATCTTTGGGAGGAAGTTGGAACGATACTGCATCTTTTTATAGTCAGCAACACCCTTCTTCGTGGTTGCTATCTTAATCTCTTCACTATTATCCAGGGCCAGTTGCTTACATTTCTCAACATTGAGTGTAACAGCAAAGACCGGCAGAATAAGAGTTAAGAGGAGGATTATATTTATCATTCTTTTCATTATTTTGTCCCCAGTTTTGGTTTGATATTGAAGAATATGGCATAAAGTACAGGCAGGAAGACCAGAGTAATAATTGTACCCACGAACAATCCGCCCATGATGGTAACAGCCATTGAGCCGAACATAGGGTCATTCAGAAGTGGGATCATACCCAGAATTGTTGTTAATGATGCCATCATCACCGGACGCAGTCTGGCAACAGATGATTCCACAATTGCCTGATACGGACTCAGACCTGCCTTGATCTCGGTTTCTATCTCATCAATCAGGACAACACCATTCTTTATCATCATTCCCATTAGTCCAATCGCGCCCACAATAGATACGAAACCAAAGAGTTTACCTGTGAGCAACATCCCGAACACCATTCCGATCACTGCAAATGGGATGCAGAGTAGAATCACAAATGGCTTACGGAAATCTTTAAACATTGCAATGAGCATTGTGACCATTAGAATCAGAGCAACCGGAAGGAACATCTTGATGTATTTCATCGCGTGCTCCTGGTTATAGTACTCACCTCTCCATTCCATCTTATAGCCCTGAGGTAGCTTGATAGACTCAATCTCCTCGATTATCTCATTCCGTACTTCATCAGCTCTATAACCAGGTCCCGGATCACATTGAGCAAGGATTGATCTCTCGCCATTAAACCTCTGAATGACTGGTTCACTCCACTCTGTTCGCACCTCTTTTGTGACCTGTGACAGAGGAATGCTCCCGATTAAACTACCTTTCAGCTCCTCAAGAGTAACTTCCCCTTGCATTATCTGACTGATTGGGATATTGGGAAGCCCTAGACTCCATACCGGGATATCTTTTATATTTCCAATCTTAGAACCATCTGAGGCAACTGTCCTAAGCTTCATCGGAAAAGTTTCATCGCCCTGATGGAAGTTGCCAATCAGCAGTCCATCGGTCGAGGCAAGGATTGAGTTACTGATATCAGACCGTGAAACACCCACACGTCTTGCAAGTGGTTGGGAGTAATCAGCTACAATCTGCTTTGTTTTAGGTTCCCAGTTATCTCTGACAATCCCGGTCTTGGGACTATTCCGCATGATAGTCTGAGCCTGACTCGACAAGTCTTTCAAGACCGCAGGATCAGGACCTGTATACTGTACTTCAACCAGATAATCGGTCAAAACAATGAGGTTATAATGATTAATTCTTACTTCAGCAGAAGGATTGTTCTCTGCGAAGTAGGTCTTTATTGCAGGTTTAACTTTGAGCAGTGTTTCATAGTCAGTGAAATCTACAATTAACTCCCCATAACTCGCTGATGGTTTCGCTATTCTTCTTACAAGATTATAGCGAGAAGGAGTCATAGAAAGACTTGAAGTAACATTTGTAATCTCGTCTCTGGCAAGAAGATCTTGCTCAATCACAAACAGATCAGCATCAACCTGTTCTGTGCTTGATCCCTCAGGTAGTTTATACTCAATATACACCTGATTATAGACAAAATCAGGAAAGAAAGCACGTTTAAGAAAACGGAAACTATATAGGGATGAGACCAAGAGCACAATAGCAACCAGAATAGTAATCGTTCTGTTCTTCATAGACCAGTTTAGCACTGCTCTAAAGATATGATGAATCTTTTTATTATGCGGAATCTCATTCGCTTGATTCTTCTTGATTTTCAGAAACTTCTCTGAGAATACAGGGATTTGAGTGATTGAGAGAATCCAGCTAAACAGTAGGGAAACAGCTAAAACGATAAAAAGATCTCTCGTGTATGTTCCCGCAGTATCGGGAGATAAGAAGACCGGTAGAAAGGCAAATATCGCCATAAGGGTTGCCCCGAGTAGCGGCATAGCTGTCTTATTAGGAGTATTGACCAGTGCCTTCTTCCTGTCCATCTTTTGTTGCAGATTCACAAGGATACCGTCCACCACCACAATCGAATTATCGACTAGCATTCCCATCGCAACAATGAATGAAGCTAAGGAAACACGCTGAAGGGTTCCTCCTGCCATCAGAAGAATCGGGAAACTCGCCAATATAGCAAGGATGAGCCCGCTACCAATCAGCAGCCCACTTCGTAATCCCATTGTGAACATCAGAACAATGATAACGATTGCAACTGACTCTATCAGGTTAATCAGGAACTGGTTAATGGAACTTTCGACCTTCTCTGGTTGGAAGAATACCTTCTCTATTTCTATCCCGGCAGGGATTCTACTCTGCAGATCTCTAAGAGTTAGTTCTACCTTCTCACCAAGCTCGATAATATTTCCACCTGATTCCATGGAGATTGAAATACCAAGAGCCGGTTTCCCATTTCTTCGCATAGTCCTACCATAGGGTGAGATGAGTTCTTTCTTTACATTCGCGATATCTTTGAGCTTCAATTGATCCTGTTCATGACCTTGAATTATTAGATTCTCAATATCTTCAATAGTCTTCAACTGGTCATTCACAGCAATTCTGATCTTCTCTGTCCCGGCATCGAAGTTACCCGGATACACCTTCTGGTTTTGACTTCTTAATGTAAGAAGCAACTCAGCCGGATGTACTCCCAGTTTCGCCATCTTGTTTTCTGAAATATATATATTTATCGCTGACTTACGATTTCCGTTAATCTGAACCTTCCGGACATTCTCAATAGCGAGAATCTCATTCTTAATCAGCTTTGCATATCTGTTCATCTCTTCATAGGTATAACCGTCGGATGTCAGGGCATAGAACATGCCATACACATCACCGAAGTCATCCATGACTACCGGATCAAATGCTTCGGAGGGTAGCTTAGACTTTGCATTATTAACTTTGCGTCTAAGCAGGTCCCACTTCTGTTCCACAGTCTCATCCGGGGTGGCTGCATTCAGTCGAATTGTTATCTCTGAGTAATTGGCAAGGGAACGGGATGTCACCTGTTCTACATCACCCATCGACTGAATCTCTTTCTCGAGTACATCAGTAACTTCCAGCTCAACTTCATGGGCAGAAGCACCGGGATACTTAGTTATCACCATGGCTTGCTTGACTTTGATTTCAGGGTCTTCAAGCTTGCTCATCTTAGCAAATGCCCAGATTCCACTGACGACAATTGCTATCAGAAGAAAGTAGAGAAGTGCTTTATTCTTAAATGCTAACTCGGTTAGTTTCATAGAAGATCTCCGACATTATCACTGGAGGTCTTGTTAATCACCTTTACTTCCTGGTTTTCTTCAAGAGTGTGAACACCGGCGGTAACCACAACATCACCCTCTGTTAATCCTGAAATAACTTCTATAAGACCATGTGCCGATATATTTTCCACAACGACTTCCTGTCTCGAAACTCTGTTCTCGTTGCTTAAAATCCAGACATAAGTCTTTTCGGAATCATAGAATACGGCACCGACAGCCACAGCAATGGTACTTTCATTGCTACTTCCGATAGTTATATCCACCTCCA
>JAVCCX010000380.1 GCA_030765245.1 Candidatus Zophobacter franzmannii
ACATGGTGGTGGTGCCTTCTCAGGCAAAGATGCGACTAAGGTTGATCGTAGTGCGTGCTATATGGCACGACACATAGCTAAGAGCATTGTTGCATCAGAAATTGCAAGTGAGTGTGAAGTTCAATTCGGTTTTGTCATTGGTGAATCTCAACCTATTTCGCTAATGATTGATACATTTGGAACTGGTGATATCCCTGAAATTGAGATCATTAAACATGTAAGAAAGAATTTTGACCTCTCCGTTAAAGGCATTATTGATTACTTAGAACTTAGGCAACCTATCTTCTCACAAACTGCTGCTTATGGACATTTTGGCAGAGATGATATTGATTTATCTTGGGAGAAAGTGGTTCAAATCAAAGTATAGTTTAGTTTATAACTGATTTAAGTCTCTCTGAAACGGGAGACTTTTTTTCTTGACCTCCAATTGTCCTCTCCTATCAATTTACATAGGAGGAGTTATGCAACTCAACAATCTAAAACAAGCTCCATTCAATACAACATTGATGGGAGTTCTCAAAGGTGTCCTTGAGTACTACGGATATGATTATACAGATTCGTTCATCTTCGGTGCTTCAGGGCATGCGTTTCTGATGAATATCCATAAAGAGCTTTGTCCAAGTAGCCCATATTGCTGGAATGAAGATGGTTACTTCGACTTGATGAAGCTTATGGGGATTGAAACAAATGATTTAGGATTCTACGATAGGAAGGCTTCAATAGATGCTAAAGATAAGCTCTTCTCTATACTTAAAGTAAACTTGGACAAAGGTATTCCCTGCTCCTTGTTGAATATGGAGAACCAAATCGTTTATGGTTATGAAGGGGATAAACTACTAACATCTCAGCCCTGGGAGTGTTCACCTAATTTCCCTCCAAAGACTCTAACTTTCAATGATTGGGAAGAGTTAAATGGAGAAGTCCACTTGAACTTCTATACATACAAAAAAGTTAAACCCGTTAGCAAAAAAAAGATGATTAAAAGAAGTATTCTCTATGCAATTGATTTGTATGAGAATCCTACAAAATATTCCTTTGATGGATACGGTATTGGTCCTAACGCCTACACAAATTACATTAATGCTGTTGAAAAGCATGGGAACACACATGGTAATTGGTGGAATGCAACTGTCTGGGGTGAGAATAGACTTAAAGCAGGAGAGTATTTGAAAGAGTGTTCAGAGATCTTGGGTGATGAAAATTCTGTTGAGCTTGCTACTATATCTGCGTTTTATACAGAGATAGGAAATATTCTGGTTAAAGCGTCTGAGAAAGAAATGCCGGCAAGTGAGAAGAAAGAATTGCTAAGACATGCTTCGATGCTTGAAGGTGATGTGATTACTCGATTAAAAGATATGAAGCTATAGATAAGATTGCAAAAGAGCCCGTTCGAAAACGAGCTCTTTATGATTATTCAATCAAATTAAATATTCTTCAAAACTTCATCATAATTAGGTTCATCTACAATTTCAGGTACTAATTGAGTATATATAACCTTGCCTGCTTCATCAAGGATGACAACTGCTCTAGCAAGTAAGCTTTCCATTGGACCATCGATGACTGATACTCCATAATCCTTCCCGAAATCATTAGCTTTCATACTTGAAAGTGTAATTACATTATCTAATCCTTCAGCTCCACAAAACCTTGCTTGAGCAAATGGAAGATCACGAGAGATGCAGAGGACTACTGTATTTTCTAATGAAGAAACTTCTTGGTTAAATCTTCTGACACTATTAGCACAAACAGGTGTGTCAATACTTGGAAAAATGTTTAATACAATCTTCTTACCTGCAAAATCTTTCAGTGACTTATCACTAAGGTCATTTCCCGTTAATTTAAAATCAATTGCTTTACTACCAACAATCGGTAACTCACCGATTGTGTTGATTGGGTTTCCCTGTAAGGTAATCTTTGACATATTTTCTCCTTAAAATCATTAAATTTTGATAATGTTAACAAATTTTTATTTCTCTTTGGAAGAAAAATTACTTAGATTATAGATGAAAGCAAGAAAACTTTAGAAAGAATTTATAAAATATAAAGAGGTGAAGAATGAAGAAGTTTGTCATTTTGATGACGATATTGCTCTTGATTAGCATTATAACTGCAATCCCGGTCCCTGAGTCTAAAGCAATAAGTGTTGCTACGAATTGGATGGATATGCAGGGTTATGATAGAGTGGATACTACCCAACCTGTCACTGTACATGAAGTTTACAACAATAATATTACTACACTCTATGTAATAAACTATGAATCTGATGGTTTTGTGATTATGTCAGCTGACGATAGTTACTCCCCAATTTTAGGGTGGTCAGATGAAGGGAATATTGATTTAGATACAGATAATCCCGGAGTTCATTATTGGTTAAACAGTTTCAGCGATGAAGTTCACTCTATTGTTGAAAACAATCTTTCGTCTAATGAAACAAGAACACAATGGCAGACAATTGGAGATAACAACTACAATCGTGATTTAAGAAATGTTGATCCTTTACTCCCTTGTCATTGGAATCAGGATTGGCCTTATAACGCACTTTGTCCCGAAGACTCTTCAGGTCCGGGTGGTCACGTATATGTAGGTTGTGTTGCAACAGCAATGGCTCAATGTATGCGCTATTGGAATTATCCTCCTCAAGGTAGTGGTAACCATGGTTATTATGCTTCGGGATATGGATATCAAAGTGTAAATTTTAACAATTCAACATATGACTGGTGGGAAATGCCAATGACAGCCGGTAGTAATTATGATATGATTGCTAAGCTTGGTTATGATTGCGCTGTGTCAGTTGACATGATGTTTGCCCCTGATGGTTCAGGAGCATACTCGTGGGAAGTTCCGTATGCACTTGAGACATACTTTAGTTACTCAAGCTCTGCAAATCTTGAATCAAGGAATGATTATTCTACAACAGCTTGGAATAGCTTACTTCGAGCAGAACTCGATGCAGATAGAGTAATCTATTATAGTGGTAGCGGAGACGATGGTGGTGGTGGACATGCTTTTGTCATCGACGGCTATAGTGATAACGACTTCTTCCATTTTGATTTCGGTTGGTCCGGATCAGGAAATGGATATTACACAGTTTCAAATCTTAATCCTTCAGGTAATTTTAATGCAGATCAGGCTGCTGTTATCGGTATTCAACCTCAAAACTATCAACCTATGAGGGTGTGTTAATCTGGGATGGTATGAACTCTGCTGATTGTAGTGGAAGTGAAATATACATCACGATGACCACCATGGGTATCTCAACTGACCAAGCAGATAGTTTCCCATACAATTTAGTTGGGTATGACGCTGCATTCTTAAGTTTTGGTAATACCCAGACAGGTTACACGGAGTTAACTGATCCTATGGCAGATGTAATAAGACGCTTTCTGGAAAGTGGTGGAAACCTATATATTGAAGGTGCCGATGTACTTGGTGTAGACCAAAGTAGTA
>JAVCCX010000248.1 GCA_030765245.1 Candidatus Zophobacter franzmannii
AATACCTTCTCAATCCAAAGATCTGAGCCTTTATATTGTGCTCCATCTTCAGACAAATAAACAGTATCTAGATGTGTCTTTTCCACTGTTATTGAAATAGGAGTCTGAATCATCTTTGCTTCACGGTTAGTGTATGAATGTATATCCAGAGTAACAGCATCAAACTTCAGCGAATCACCCGAGGCGATCATAACATCTACGTATAACTTCCCGTCTTTTACTCGATGGGCAGAGAGCATTGTCACCACTAACAGTAGAGCAATTATTAGATACTTTTTCATATGACTCCTATGATATTGAGGTTGTTGAAAAGTCAACAACCTTAGCTTTTTAGTTTGTTTTTGTAAAAACAAATCGAAGTAAACTTTTTTCAAACTCAAGCAAAAGCGTGTTATCACCCGCTGAAGTGAAGAGCTTTGGACAAAGAAACTCCGAAACACACTTATGAAACAATGCAATGTATCTCTTGATAATTCAAACATAGTCTTTCTGAATATAGCTTTGTCAATAATCTTAAACTCCTACGAAATAGTGGAACCGGAAGAAACTTCTTTCTCAGGGTGTAGTACTGTGAGTATATCTCCATCTGTGCAGGCAAGGATCATACCTTGTGACTCAACTCCTCTCAGTTTACGAGGATTAAGATTCACAAGCATAACCACATTCTTACCAATCAGGTCTTCAGGTTTGTAATGCTTAGATATACCTGCAACCACGGTTCTTGTTCCAATTCCGTCATCTACTTCAACTTTTAGTAATTTATCAGTTTTCTTAATCTTCTCAGCAGTTAGAACTTTAACTACTCGTAGATCAGCTTTCATGAAATCGTCAAACTCAATGTTAGCTTTGATTGGAGTAACTTCTTTCACCTGAACGGCCTTGCTCTTCTCGGTCAGTATCGCAATCTGTTCTTCAACCTGTTTGTCCTCAATCTTACTAAACAATGGAGCAATATCACTAAGTGTGATAGTCGGAGTCTCCTCTATTTCATCCCATTTAGGGATTTCACTAAGTCCCATCATCACTCTAAGTTTTGTGATGTGTGTAGGAATAACCGGGTAGAAGATAACAGATATCATCTGAATCAGCTTACCGCAGACATAGAGAGTTTCTTTAGTATCTTCAGGGGTCTCTTTAATAGTCTTCCAGGGTTGAGTCTCATCGCAGTATCTATTACCACGTCTGGCAATATCCATAATCAGCTTTATCGCTTTGCGAATCTGATATGTATTGAATGCTTCATCAATTGCTACAACTAAGTCCATAGCTTCTTGCAAGGTCTCTTTAGCTTTCACGCTTACCTTTCCAGGTTTTGCGATAACGCCTTCAAAACGCTTTTGAGTAAAGGTAAACACACGGTTCACCAGATTACCAAACACATTGTTAAGTTCGCTATTTATTCTACTCTGGAACTCTTTCCAGTTAAAGTCGGCATCTTTATTCTCAGGTGCATTCGCTGCAATCGCATAACGAAGGTATTCACCATCAAAGTCTTTCAGGAAGTCTTCCACCCAGATAGCCCAGTTCTTACTTGTAGAGATCTTCTCACCTTCAAGGGTCAGATACTCATTCGCAGGGACATCATAAGGCAGGATATACTTCTCGTTCTGTCCCATCAGCAGTGATGGCCAGATGATAGTATGGAATGGGATATTATCTTTCCCAATAAAGTGAATAAGACGGGTTTCCTGATCAAGCCAGTAGTCCTTCCATTTCTCAGGTTCACCTATTGATTCAGCCCACTCTTTTGTGGAGGAGATATAGCCAATCGGAGCATCAAACCAAACATAGAGCACTTTGCCTTCAACTCCTTCGATAGGAATAGGCACCCCCCAGTTTATATCACGGGTTATTGCTCTTTCGATAAGACCTTCTTTCAACCAGCTCATGATGAAGTTCACCACATTCTCTTTCCAATACTCTTTGGTTTCAAGCCATGTCTTAAGCTTTTCAGTAAACTTCGGCAGGTCCAGACACCAGTGGAAGGTCTCTTTAAGAATAGGAGTTGCACCGGATATCTTACTTATTGGATTCACCAGCGTTTCGGCATCAATTAGTTTACCACAGGCATCACACTGATCACCTCTCGCTCCATCCTTCCCACAATGAGGACATACACCCTCGATATAGCGGTCAGGTAAAAAGCGTTTCTCTTTCTCATCATAGAACTGCTTTCCGGTTTTAGTTGAGATAAAGCCATTCTCAAGGAGCTCAGTAAAGAATGTCTGAGAGAGCTCATGATGTGCTTTTCTTGATGTGCCTGAGAAGTTATCAAACTCAATGTTGAGTCCATCAAAGCTGTTCTTAATACTGCTGTGATAGCGTTCTACGATATCAGCAGGAGTAACTCCCTCTTTCTCGGCAGCAATTGAGATTGGTGCACCATGTTCATCAGTACCGCAGATATATAGCACATCTGCGTTATGCAGTCTTTTATATCTAACAAAGATATCAGCCGGCAGGTAAGCACCTGCAACATGTCCAATGTGGAGTTTACCGTTTGCATACGGTAGAGCACTCGTTACTAAATATTTTTCCATTTTATATCATTCCTTCTATAAATCTCTTATGTAAATCATTCATTATCGTATCTAAATCATCAGTCTTGATAAAGATGGAGATCCCGTTCAGGGAGTTCATCAGGTTTTCAATCCCAATCTTCCGTTCCTGGAAGAAGGCAAGCACCTTTGCGACAAGTGGCATATTCCCCACTGCACCTGATCCTATTAGTGAAATGCAGGTCAATTCCTCTCGCATCTTCACCGGTTGACATTCAAGCTCTGCAAGAATACCATCCAACTCCTCCCTATTCACTTCATCAAAGAACAGAGTAAGCATATCGTTATCAATCTTGTATGAGAACAGAGTGAACCCTATTCTTTCAAAGAGGATTTCAGCACTCTTGTCATTCTTGAGTTCAAGTGAACAAACTCTATCAGTAGCCGTAATGGCTGTAACGCGTCTCTCTTCCATATCAATTTCCTTTCCAATCATAGTCCCTGGGGTAAAGGTAAATGAGGATTTCACCTCAACATCAATTCCGTATATCTTGGCAAACTCAACAGCACGAGGGTGTATCACCTTCGCTCCTGCCATTGCCAGTGCAATACAACTATTATAGTCAATATGCTTAATGAGTTTTACACTCTCTATCATGTTCGGGTCTGAACTAAATATCCCGGCAACATCAGTATATATTTCGCATTTCACTGCCTTAAGATAGGCAGCAAGAGCTACAGCCGAAGTATCAGAGCCACCCCGACCAAGAGTTGTAACCTCTTTCTCAGCACTAACTCCCTGGAACCCGGCAACAATCACCAGTTTCCCTTTGGCTAACTCCTCTTTTATCCTGAATGCCTTCACATCCAGAATCCGGGCATTACCATGATTACAATCTGTGATAATCCCACTCTGAGAACCTGTAAATGAGATGGACTCAATCCCGAAGTCCTGCAAGGCAATAGATAGTAACGACATACTAATCCTCTCCCCTGCCGTCACAAGCATATCCATCTCCCGTTTTCCGGGATGATCAGATACTTTGTAGGCTAAGCGGGATAGATTATCTGTTGTATTCCCCATCGCAGACACGACAGTCACGATGTTCTCGCCTGCCTTTTTTGCCTCTGCTAAATTCTGAGCTATCTTCCTAATTCTTTGGATACTTGCAAGTGAAGTACCACCGAATTTCTTAACTGTAATTTCCATATCTTAAACAGTTTTAGGGAGTTTAATAGTGTCAAGATTTATTCAGAGAATAAAAAGCTTATAGCGAAGAGCCTAAGGCCTATAGCTTATATCTGATCCTTAGG
>JAVCCX010000246.1 GCA_030765245.1 Candidatus Zophobacter franzmannii
AAGAGTTTAAGGATACGGGATCGTATGATTCTTTCAAAAGTAATATCGATTCTTATGTAAGCAGTTTTATTAATGAAAAATCCTAGCAATTAATCTCTTATCGGAAAATGCAAGAAAAAGTAATTGGCGAATCTATGGAGTCTATGAGTTCTCTTAATGACAATATAGAAACAATTGTGATGAATCGAATCGAATCAATAACAAAGTCTATTACAACCAATGATGATAGTTTTCGCGTAGGAAGTAAATCAGTACCACAAATTGAAGATACAAAGCAATAGTTTATTTTATAATTGATATAAAAAAGCCTTTCCACAATCGTGAAAAGGCTTTTTGTTTTTTTGAAATATCTATTTTCTATTACTTTCTATTGAATGAACCCAGGATAAGACCTAAAACAACTGACCATAGAGCGGCAAGGCCGATACGGTAATCTACCGGAAGCATAAAAGTAATTGTGTGAGCAGGAATCCAGAACCAGAGAAGTGACATCATCCCTTTGTCTAATCCCTTCCAATTCTTCTGTTTCAGAGGAAGATTATCGAGGACGCGATGTCCGATTACGAGGGTTAAACCAAATTGAATGTTCATTGTGGCAGAAACAAAGAATGCAAAAAGGAAGCTTCCCGGTTCAGCCTTTGGAAGGAATGCAGGTGCATGGTTCATTAAGGCATGTACAAACCCATTATCAGCGAATCCAACGAATACTGCTTTTATCAAAACTGCCAGAAAAGCCCATTCGATCATTTTCCATAAAGTGATGAGTGGAGTAAATGGCATAAAAATTTTCTTGGCAATAATCCATTTAGATATAAATTCGCCCAGTGTACCTAAGATGGCAAATTGAATCATCGCCATAAAGATTGGATGAGCTTTGACTGCGGTTAAATACCAGTTCATATTATCTCCTGATGTATTAATGCGTGACTGAGTCTTGGAATTGGGTAGCAAGTCAAGTAATTAATATCTAATAGAGTTACCGTTTAGGAGGCTATTGGTTAACTTATTAAGAAACTATGATTTTAAGAAAGAGAATTGCATAAGCAATATATAAATCTTTATTGATAACCAATGCGATGTAACTTAGTGGAGGAAATATGAGAGCAAGAACAATGATAGCTCTATTCATGCTATTGCTGGTGAGCACTGTCTTTGCAGTGTTGGATGTTCAGCAGAGTAGTGATGATATGTTGAAAATCCGGTTTAATGCCGGTGAATATAAAGTTTCAGATTCAGATAACTATAGTACAATTACCAATGATGGGTTGTTCCGAACAGATTTAGTCGGATTACCTGATTTGCCATTCTACGAGTTCAAGGTAGCAGTTCCGCAGAACGGAGATATTGCTATTTCTACCTCAATTCTGAATAGACAATCCCATTCTCTGAGATTACCACTTCAACCTGTCCCTCGAATAGTTGATGGGAAAGATGTGGATGAATATCTCTATGAGATGAGCTCTGAGTACAAAACTTATAAGAACGAACTTCAAGTTGTAAAGGGTGAATATACAGAGTTCAGAAGAAGTGCCTTTATCCCTGTAAGAATCTATCCTTATTCCTACGATGCAACTACAAGAATGCTCTCTGTAGCTAAGGATATGGATATCTCAATTGCAATTATTGGCAACACTAAAGCTGTTAACAAATTGTCTGAGAAAGAGAATCAGCTAATTTCCAGGTTAGTCATCAATCCCGAATCTGCCACCAATTGGAAGGTGGATAGAGGTCGTAGTAATATTAACTACATAGATTATTCCAAATCGAACCAGTGGTATAGATTTACCACCACTCAGCAGGGAATTGCTGAGATAACCTATTCAGATTTAAGCAATATTCCACTCGGTGATGTTGACCCTAGGACCATACGAGTGTTCTCAACCGGTGGTAAGTTACTAAATAATAGTGTCTCAGAAGAAGGATATGAGTTTGCTGAGATTCCTATTACGATTGCAGGAGAAAATGACGGTTCCTTTGACAGCAGCGATAGAATTATCCTCTATGTTGAGGGAAGAGATATAAGACGCAAGAACTTAGCAATTAGTCAGTCATTATTCAAAAATCCTTATTCTGCTGAGACAGTATATTGGCTTACTTTTGCCGGGAACTTCTCATCACCACCTTTACGAATTACCGGATTGAACGATTATCATCTTGAAGATGTTGAAAGAAATTACACACAGTATCCCTTCACCTATAGAAAAGAAAATGAACGATTCAGAAGAACTCAAATGGGATTCCAGTGGTATGACTATTTGATGTCTGGTAGCACTACTACTACTTATAATTTCGATATACCTGCCAGTGATGTTGCCCCAACGCAAGGTACTTATTCACGCTTCGAACTATCTGTTCGTGAACAGGATTCTGATGTATATAGTAGTCGCCATGAGATGACTATAGATTTCAATGATGAGCAGATTACAAACACAAGCTGGATAGGACAATCAGCGAAATATGTAAGTTTGAACGAGTATACTCCTGTGAATGGAACTAATGATGTAGATGTGAAAATCCATAGAACACAAAGTGATGTTATTCTCCTGGATTATATTAAGATTGTTTATGAAAGGCTTTTAGCAAAAAGAAACCAGCAGTATAAACTCACAATTATGGATAGAGATGAAAATATTGTTACTAAATTTGATTTCACTAAAGACTCAACCTCTAATCTACATATATTCCAAGTGGATGATTTTAACAAGGTTTGGGCTATAGACCCTGTCGTGAATGGAAATGACTTCTATTTCCTAAGTAACTGTACCCAGGTTGGGGGAGAGTATACTGTACCAACAGAGTATTTTGTGGCACAGGAAAGTGACCTTATCGATATCTCAGCTCTTGAAGCATACTATCCGGAAGATATTGCAACAATATCAGTTCCTATAGACTATTTGATCATCACTCCTGAAGAGTATAAGGATCAAGCTGAACGGATTCATGAGATCTATACAAACAGCAGAGCTCTTGAATGCAAAGTTGTTACTATGACTTCAGTATTTGACCAGTTTAATGGTGGAATGCCTGATCCCGGTGCTATAAGATCATATATTGAATACTTGTTTGAGGAAGGATTTTCCTCGGACTCTATGGCTGTTGTTCTACTCGGTTCCGGAACTTATGATTGGCGGAATAACTCAGGACAATCGGCGAATAAGAACAAGTGCATTATCTATATGGATAACAGTGGACTTACAAGTGATGACTACTTTGTGATGTTTAGGCAAGACACTCGTCCTGAAATGCCAATAGGCAGGATTCCTGCTCAGAATTTGTCTGACATGGAGCTGTTTGTTGATAGGATTGATGCTTGGAATAGCGGGATTAATCCAGGTTGGTGGCGTAACACAGTTGTTTTCTTTGCTGATGACGAGAATAATGGCTCTGCAAGTGGTGAATATTATCACTCTGAGCAGTTAGAAGATGCCTCTCAAGTTATCCATAGATCTGTGATTAGTGAAAAGATATTCGCTTATGATTATGAGCTTGATGAATATCAAAACAAGCCTGATGCCAGAAATGATTTTATTGATAAGATTAATGAAGGTACGCTGATTTGGTATTATATCGGTCATGGTTCTTATGATAAATTGGGTACAGAAGACTACTT
>JAVCCX010000381.1 GCA_030765245.1 Candidatus Zophobacter franzmannii
CCTTCACCAACTGAAATCATTATAGCTTCATCAATCGCCATATTTTCAGCGGAGCCTAATTTCGTATTATAAATTACTCTCCACTTCATAAATTAATCAATTTTACCTTTTGTGCACTATTTATCTTTGCAATGTGCCCTATTCTGAATGCCTCTGTAGTACTCATTATCTTTGTCGCGATAGCTTCTGAGCAGACAACAACATAACCAATTCCCATGTTAAAAGCATCATAGGAGTCTAATGGCTTAATATTACCTGCATCTACCAATAGTTGGAACAGTCCCGGGGTCTCCCAACTCTTAACATCCACTTCAGCACAAAGTCCCTCTGGGATAACACGCTTTAAGTTACCGGGGATCCCACCGCCTGTTATATGAGCCATTCCATGAATAACATCAGGAGTAGCATAATCTATCAAAATAGGTAAGTATGACTTGTGGATTTTTAAAAATGCTTCGGCAACAGTTTGATTAAGACCCGGCAGAATTGAATCAACATTCAACTTAAGGATATCAAAAGCAACTGCTCTGGCAAGAGAGTAACCATTGGTATGCAATCCGGTAGATTTGAAACCTAGGATTACATCACCTTCAATTATCTTCTCACCGGTTACAATATTCTTCTTCTCAACTAAGCCTACAATAGTTCCGGCTAAGTCAAAGTCTTCCGGTGAGTAGATACCCGGCATTTCAGCCATCTCGCCACCTATAAGTGCCATCTCATTCTCTTTGCAGGCCTTTACAAATCCTGCGATAATCATCTCTATAATCTCGGGATTAAGCTTCCCGACTCCGATATAATCTAAAAAGTATTGTGGAATCGCTCCTTGAACGAAGATGTCATTTACGCAATGATTAACTAAATCTTGTCCAACTGTGTCATATACACCGGCCATTCTTGCAACCATAATCTTGGTCCCAACGCCATCGGCACTTGAAACAAGGATTGGTTCTTTCCACTTAGTCAAATCAACCTGATATAATCCACCAAAACCGCCAATCTGCGTTAATACATTACTATTAAAGGTAGACTTTACCATTGGCTTGATTCTGTTAACAGATTCTTCGCCGGCTTTTATATCTACTCCGGATTTCTTATAATCCATATTCTCCTCAATTAGAACGATATTATATCGATTACTTTCTTTCTTCTCTCTTCAATTACTTCTTTAGTAAGATTCATCATGCCGTCAGCACTGAAAGATTGAACATCCAGAGAAGCCATGACAGTACCATATATAACTGCCTCTTTGATTCTCTTTGGAGTGAACTCACCGGCTCCTGCCAGATAGCCCATAAATCCTCCTGCAAAACTATCTCCGGCACCTGTTGGGTCAATAACTTTCTTAACAGGATACACAGGCGAGAAGAAGAGCATATCTTTCATAATTGCCATTGCACCATACTCTCCTCTTTTCAGGAGGACAAGCTTAGGTCCCATAGCAAGAATGTCTTCAGAAGCATCATACACATTGTTTCTTTCTGTCAACATTTTTGCTTCATCTTCATTGATAAAAACAATATCTATATTTTTAATCACTTCTAAAAGCTCATCTTTAGCAGATGATATCCAGTAGTTCATAGTATCCATGGCGGTAATTTTGCAGCCTTCAAGCTGATTCAAAACATTCAACTGAAGTGCAGGATGTATATTACCAAGGAATAGGTAATCATTACTGGCAAACTCTTTAGAAACAATAGGGTTAAAATCTGCAAATACATTTAATTGCGTATCTAAAGTCTCAGCCCTATTAAGGTCATTATAGACTCCCTTCCAATGGAAGGTTTTACCGGGCAGAACATCAACACCTGATGTATCAATTCCCATACCATTCAAGAGTTCAAGATTCTTTTTATCGTAATCTTCACCCACAACGCCAACAACACATGGTTTGCAAAAATAACTAGCAGCTACAGATGCAAAGAAAGAAGAACCGCCAAGTGCTTGTTCAACTTCTCCGTAAGGTGTTTTCACGCTGTCATAAGCAATAGAACCAACAAGTGTCAATTTCATTCACTACTCCCATTTATTTCAGTTACCGGACTTTTCCCAAAATTCAAGATTTTCTTTAGTTTCTCTTCTGAGTACCCATTAATACCAATTACTATCAGGGCAAAAACAATAATTCTGATCAGAAGCTTTTTCCAGCTTCCTTTCGCTCTATTGTGCCTATCATCTAAGCGGTTTTGAATCTTTTCTTTAAAATTATCCATTAGCCACGCATACTTAGCATTCCCTCTTTGAAACGCTTTGCACCCTCTTCAAGGTTTTCCATGCTGTTAGCATATGAGAAGCGAACATAGTCATCTGATCCAAATGCACTACCTTGCACAACTGCAATTCTGCAGTTCTCCAAAAGGTATGCACTCAGTTCTGCACTATTTGAGATACCCTTATCATTGTTTTTAATGTAAGAGCTTACATCCACCATCATATAGAATGCTCCAGCAGGTTCCGAACATTTCACTTCTGGAGTTTTGAGAAGTTCATTTCTAAGGAAATCCTTTCTCTTTTCAAACTCCAGTCTCATCTTTTCTACTGAGCCATCATCTTCTTTTAATGCGGAGATTCCCGCTTTTTGGCTGATAGATGTTGCATTGGAAGTCGTATGTCCCTGGACTCTGGCAATAGCGCCGGCAACATCTGCAGGAGCAGCAAGGTATCCAAGTCTCCAACCTGTCATCGCATATGCCTTTGAGAATCCATTTATTACGATAGTGTTAGCTTTGACCTCTTCTGATAGAGAGGCTATTGAAACATGCTCAATCCCATCATAAACCAGTTTCTCATATATTTCATCTGATATAATAGCAATATCATGCTTCAAACATACAGCCGCAATTGCTTCCAACTCAGCTTTTGTATAAACTGCACCGGTTGGATTACCGGGTGTATTTAATATAATTGCCTTAACACGAGGGTTCTCTGCAATAAGCTCATCAAGTTCAACCGGATCAATTTTGAATCCGGTATCTATTGTAGTTTCAATGCATAGTGGTTCCGCTTCAGCAAGCATTATCTCGTATGGATAACTAACCCAATAAGGTACTTGGATAATAACTTGGTCATGAGCATCGCATATCGCTCTTAAAGCGAAAGCAATAGAGGCTTTTGCACCTGGGGATACAACAATCTGTTTCGCTTCATATTTAAGGTTATTTTCCTTAAGAAGCTTATCACATATTGCTTGTTTTAACTCAGGAATACCCGGAGTAGGTGTGTAGCGAGTAAAATTATCATCAATAGCTTTCTTCCCACTATTTTTGATGTACTCTGGAGTGTTAAAGTCTGGCTCTCCAACTCCGAAATTAATTACATTAATCCCATCTTTTCTCATCTGATTAGCTTTAGCTGCAAGGGCTAAAGTTGGTGAAGGTTTAATCCGTCTGATCTGGCGAGATATTTTTAAAGACATAACTAACTCCTTTCCTATTTCATTAAAACTTTATTTGGATAACAATAGCACAAGTGCTGTCGTATTATAAATATCTTCCCATGAGCATCCGCGTGACAGGTCACAAACAGGTGCTGCAAGACCTTGAATAACTGGTCCAATAGCTTCAGCTTTGGC
>JAVCCX010000059.1 GCA_030765245.1 Candidatus Zophobacter franzmannii
GATGGGCTTACAGATATTGCAAAACACCTCGGCGGTAAAGGTCTTGCTTTTGTTAAGGTTACGGCTGAAGGATTGGAAGCCGGAATCTCCAAGTTCTTAACTGACGAAGAGAAGAAAGCAATCTTGACTCGCACAGAAGCAAAAGAGGGAGACTTAATTCTCTTTGGTGCTGATGCTAAAGAGATTGTTCTCAAAGTTTTAGCCGGAGTTCGTAATCACTTAGGTGCGGAACTAAAACTGATTGATGAATCTAAGTTAAACCTACTTTGGGTTACAAGATTCCCAATGTTTGAATACAATGCAGACCATGACCGCTGGGAACCATTGCATCACATGTTCAGTATGCCTCAGGAAGAGCATCTTGACCTTTTGAATGACCCAAGTAGATATGATGAGATTGAAGGACAGATCTATGACCTCGTTTGTAACGGCGTAGAGCTTGCCTCGGGTAGTATCAGATGTCACAGACAGGACATTCAACAGAAGATCTTTAGCATTGTAGGTTTCAGTGAAGAGGAGCAACAGAAACGCTTTGGTTTCTTCATCAACGCTCTTCAATACGGTACTCCTCCACATGGTGGTATTGCACCGGGTATTGATAGAATGGTTATGCAGATGGTAAAAGCAGATTCTATTCGTGATGTCATTGCCTTCCCAAAAACTCTCAAGGCTGTTGATTTGATGAGTAAGGCTCCAAGTTTTGTTGATGAAAAGCAACTCTCAGAGCTTCATATCCAAATCAAACCTGTAGCAGAGAAGAAGTAAGATGAAATCATTTCGAATTGCAGTTTTAACCTCAGGGATGAGTCGTGGTTCCAACTTTGAAGCCCTTGTAAACTCATTCAGAGAGAAGAATCTCCCTGTTGAGATTAGCTTTGTTTTAATTACCAGACGCAATGCTCCAATCAAGGGGCGTTGCGAACGGTTGAATATACCTATCTTTTATCACTCAACCAAGAATTGGGATGAGTTCGAGACTCATCTGATTGAAAAGTGTCGAGAATCAGAGCTTGATCTGATAGCTCTGGCAGGATTCATGAAGCAGATGACTCCCAATATTATCACCAATATCGGTTCTCCAATTACCAATATCCATCCAGCACTCTTGCCTGAATTTGGTGGCAAAGGGATGTATGGTTCTAATGTTCATAAGGCAGTCTTCCAAGCAGGAAGAAAGGTCTCAGGGGCTACCGTTCATCTTGTGAATAGCAACTTTGATGAGGGTGAGGTAATAGGTCAGGAAGATGTTGATATCTCTCAATGTAAATCACCAAGTGAGATTGGGGCAACTGTCTTGAAGATAGAACACACTCTTTATGGAAAGGCAGTCTGGGACTACCTGAATAGATAGACTCATGAAGATAGCTGTCAAGACTCTCGGTTGTAAAATCAATCAGTATGAGACCTCCTGCATTGTTGAACCTTTTCTCAAAGCCGGGTATGAGCTTGTTGAGTTTGATAGTGATGCAGATGTCTATATAATCAACACATGTACTGTAACAAATAGAACTGATTTCAAATCCCGCAACTCAATTCGAAAAGCACTTAAGCATAAGGCAGAAAATCCAGATGTTAAGATAGTTGTAACAGGTTGCTTTGCTCAAAGAGAACCTGATGCCGTTGATGAACTCGGTGATATAGACCTGGTTATTGATAATCAGCAAAAAGGTAATATCTATTCCCTTCTCAAATCTGAAGATGTCGAATTCCATGATATCCTTGAAGAGAAGTTCTTTGCCGAAATGAGTACCGGAGTCATGACTGAGAATAGTAGAGTATTCTTGAAAGTGCAGGATGGTTGCGATTTCTACTGCTCCTATTGTGCAGTTCCTTATGCTCGGGGACATTCAAGAAGTCGTAAACCTGAGAAAGTGTTAGAGCAGGTTGAACTACTTACAAGTAATGGTTATTATGAGTTTGTGCTTGGTGGGATTAATCTTGGCTTGTATGGTAGGGACCTTGAGGGAACTTACCATTTAGAAAACTTAATACAAGATATAAGTAAGATAGAGGGTGTTAAGCTTATAAGATTGAGTTCCATAGAACCTCAGTTGTTCACAGAGGGATTAATGGCAGAGATTGCGACAAACCCGAAGATATGCTCTCATTTACACATTCCCCTTCAGTCCGGTTGTGATACTATCTTGAAGTCAATGAAGAGACATTATTCCACTTCTGAATTTAGAGCTAAGATTGAAGAATTACGATCAATCAGACCTGATATGGCTTTTGGCTTTGATGTGATTACAGGTTTCCCGGGGGAGACTGATGAGTTATTCAAAGAGACTTATGATTTTCTCTCAAGTTTAGACTTTACTTATCTGCATAACTTTACATATTCCAAGAGAAGTGGAACTCCTGCAGCAGATATGAAACAGCAGGTTAATGGCAAGGTTACCCATGAACGAGTGAGCAGACTTAATGAACTTTCCAATAAGAAAAAAGCAGAATATACACAGCTCCTTTTAAAAGAGAAGACTACCCTAAGAGGGATTGTCGAGGCAAACACTGATGGAATATGGACTGCTCTATCGGACCATTATATAAGAGTCTATTTTGAGTCAGATATTGTTTCTCAAGGAGATTATGTAGTATATACTCCAAAGGCTATTATTTCTGAAGGATTAGAGGTGGTAATCAATGATCAAAGTTAAGAATCTCTCAGTTAGTTTCGAAGAGAAAGAGGTTTTGCACAATATAAATCTTGAGCTTCCTGAAGGTGAATCAACTGTTATTGTTGGTAAGAGTGGCTGTGGGAAAACAGTACTGATAAAATCTATATTAGGGCTAATTCCCTTTGAAAAAGGTGAGATTGAAGTTGAGGGGATGACGCACTCAGTAACAAATAGTGCTAACTTAAACTTGATTCGTAAGAAGATTTCAATGGTCTTTCAGAACTCTGCTCTTTTTGATTCAATGAATGTATATCAAAATGTTGCATTCCCACTTGTTGAGCATACTAAGCTCTCGTTCAAGGAGATTTCTCGCATTGTAAAAGAGAAGCTTAAGATGGTCGGTTTACACGACATTGAGGATGTTATGCCTTCTGAGCTTTCGGGTGGTATGAAGAAGCGAGTAGGACTTGCGAGAGCAATTGTCTTAGAACCTGACTATGTGTTTTATGATGAACCTACAACAGGTCTTGATCCGGTTACTGCTGATGAAATAATAACTCTGATTAGCAAATTGTCTCAGACAAATAGATGGGCATCTGTTATAATAACCCATGATAAGAAGCTAATGAAGGCTTTCCCTAATAATATAATTATGTTGAATGAAGGTAAGACTCTCTTTCACGGTGACTTAGACCAGTTCAATTCAAGTGATGACGGAATAGTTAAAAGCTTTAGTTATAGCTACTAATAGACATATTCGACTGATAGTACTTTCTTGTTATTGGATTTGAATCAATTATGCAGTAGGAAAATGTATAATTAACTAATTCAGACTCATATCAATCTTTTAGTTCTTGACAAATTGAGTGTTGTTATTACATTTCTACTAATAGCTTAGGAAAGAGGGATAAATGGGAGAAAATGGCGAGATTAGAGTGTTATCTCCAGATGAGGTAACAGGTGTAAGTGACACTTATAAGCAGAAGATGAAAGACATGGGGATGATACCGTATATTATAAAAGGTAAAATCAAATGGGGCAACATGGCACAAATAGCCTTTTTGCAGAGTTTAAAGACTGCTGATGGTAAAAAGCTGATGAAAAAAGCTGATGTTAGTTCGTTACCACCTTCGATGCGTAAGAGAAAAGGGAAAATGAGAAAACTACTTAAGAAAATATCGGCACAGTATGTTATACTGATTATTTGTTTTGTTATTTTCGGAGTTGTTTTACTATCTATGAAATTTATGTAAGTTAAGGATTTAATTTGAAAATACTTTTAACTAATGATGATGGGATCACTGCACCCGGAATAGTCATTCTCGCTGAGCATTTAACAAAAGCAGGACATGAAATTAACCTCGTTGCACCTTCAGAACAGAAGAGTGCTTCTTCGCATTCAATCACACTTTTTAAAGATATTACTTTAAAAAAACTAACTGACAATTCCTGGTCTGTTGATGGCACACCTGCTGACTGTATGGTTGTTGCCGGGATGTATATTCTTGATACAACATACGATTTAGTTATCTCAGGTATCAACGGTGGACAGAACATGGGAGAGGATATTTTCTATTCCGGTACTGTCGCAGCAGCTGCTGAAGCTGCTTTCCAAGGATCTAAGTCTATTGCAATATCAATTGATACCTATTCCGATCAAAAGTATGAGACTGCTGCTAAAGTAATGGTTGATTTACTTGAGAATGGAATTGTGAATATGATTTCAGAGAAGCGTGTTCTTAATATCAATGTACCGAACATTGCGTATGAAGAGATTACTGGGGTTAAGATAACCAGGAGTGGAAACAGAAGTTATTCCAACTTCATGCGAGTTAAGAGCGAATCCGAGGAAGAGCTTGTATATGAAGTCGGTGGTGATTATCCTGATTGGTGCTATCTCCCCGGTACAGACTCCTATGCAATACGGGGTAACCATGTCTCAATCACTCCATTAAAGTTTGACTTGAATGAGAGACCATATCATCAGGAACTCAAGGACTGGAAGAATAGATTCAGAGATATTTACGGGAAAGAAGCTACTAAAGTGAAGGGTTCAACTCCATTTAGTACAAAAAACTTCATCCATGAAATCACACAGAAGCTCAAATCAATAGCGGTAGAGTCTCCGGAAGAGAGGCAGCTTAGAAAGATACCATTTTTCGCTAAACTTACAATGACTCAGCTAAAGAAACTATACACATATTGTCATGTTCGTCAGTATAAAGCAAGTGAAGTTATATTCAAAGACAATTACCCAATTGTCGCACTTTACATTATTCGAGAAGGTGAAGTTGCTATCTATAAGAGTAGTGATATGGAAAATGCTGAGAATATTTATCATAAGAACCAAACTTTGGGTGTTGTTGAGATGTTCAGTGGTGTGAAGAGAGTCAACACTGCTGTTGCTATAACTAATACCACTTTGTTAGCAATTTCTAAAAGTGATTTTAACGAATTTATCAGCAGAGACCCACGAGCCGGAAGTAAGATTCTAAACGGCATTAGCCAGGCATTTAGCAAGTTTATAGTAAGTAATAATTTCTTCTTCTTAAGAGATAAGCAATGAAAATACCCAGGATAGTCTTTTTTATCCTGCTGTCTTTGGTTGTTATCGCAGGAGTTTTCTTTTATCAGACCGTTATCAGGTATATTGTAGTTGCTACGATTTTTGCCTATATCCTCAACCCTGTGATAGTGTTTTTAGAGGGTAAGGGGCTTTCTCGAGTTAAATCTATCGTATTAGTTTATATATGCTTAGCTATGATTATTGGTTGGAGTATATATTTCCTTATCCCTGTATTAATTGAACAGGCTTCAAGTGTTATTAATGCAATTAAGGGTACTTCAGAGACAGGAGCCTTCGACTTTGATAAATTACCGTTTATAATTAAGATAAGAGAAACAATAGCCAATGTACAAGCAATGATCCCAATGTTTGATATGGCTCCTATTATTGAACAGGCAACTAATCTGCTTAAACGATTCGTTGTTAATGCTCCCCAGCTTCTGGTTGATTACTCAGCGAATGTCTTTAAGGCTTTTTCATTTATCGCTACTATGCCAATTATGGGATTCTTCCTTCTGAAAGATTGGCACAAGTTTAAAAAGACTCTTCTGAGTCTGATCCCTAATAAGTATTTAGAACTTACAATGCATCTTACTGAGAAGATAGACCAGATTGCGGGTAAGTATTTGAGAGCATTATTGGTTGAAATTGTAATTATTTCAATGCTTTCATCTATTGTTCTTACGATTATCGGAATAAAATATTCGGTCTTAATTGGTACATTAGCAGGTATAGCCAATGTAATTCCTTATCTTGGACCATGGATGGGTATCATCTTTGCAGTGTTATCAGTGCTGATTACCGGCAAAGAAGCGATATTCATTCTCATTACAATATTAGGAATGTGGTTTGTCCAAATTATTGATAATAACTTTGTCTATCCTATTGTTATAGGTAAGAATACAGAGATGCATCCATTAGTTATTCTCTTAACTGTAATGGCAGGTGGCTGGGCTTTTGGCTTGACAGGAATGTTGTTATCAGTACCTGTAGTTTACTTAATTTATGGACTCGTTCGCGAGTTATACAAACAATTGAAAGAATTCGAAATTATATAAAGGTTGGAATATATGGCATTATTTGACAAGTGTGCCCAGTTCACAGAAGCCAAAGAACTGGATAGGATTGGATTCTATCCCTACTTCAGAGAGATAAGCTCTGAGCAGGAAACCGAGGTAATTTGTAATGGTAAGAAGATGCTTATGTTGGGTTCAAACAGTTACCTTGGACTCACAACTCACCCAAAAGTCAAAGAAGCCTCAATTGCTGCTATCAAGAAGTATGGCTCAGGATGTGCAGGTTCTCGTTTCTTAAATGGTACCTTAGATATCCATATTGAGCTTGAAGAAGCCTTAGCAAAATATGTTGGGAAAGATGCTGCTTTAGCTTATCCTACCGGCTATCAATCAAATTTAGGCTGTATTTCTGCCTTAGTTGGCAAAAATGATATTGTTATTACTGATAAATATGACCATGCCTCTATCATAGATGGTTGCAGATTGTCCTATGGAAGAATGGAGCGCTATGTTCATAATGATATGAAGAGTTTGGAAGCAGTTCTTAAAAAGATTGATACAACCAATGCACTTATCGCAGTGGATGGCATATTCTCAATGGAAGGTGATATTGCGAATATACCTGAGATAGTTCGCTTAGCCAAACAATACGGTGTGGAAGTAATGGTCGATGAAGCCCATTCTCTTGGTGTACTTGGTAAGAATGGTGCCGGAGCAGCAGAAGCTAGCGGGTTTGTAGATGATGTCGGCATCCTTATGGGAACCTTCAGCAAATCTTTAGCCTCAATAGGCGGCTTTATTGCTGCAGACAGTGATACAATCCACTATCTCAAGCATCACTCAAGAGCTTTGATATTCAGTGCATCATTACCACCCGCTTCAGCCGCAAGTGTTATTGCGGCATTAGAAATCATCCAGGATGAACCTGAAAGAATTGAAAATCTTTGGAAGAATACGCACCATATGATGAATGCTTTTAAAAGCATGGGATATAACACAGGAGACTCTTGTACTCCGGTTATTCCACTTCATATTGGAGAGATGATGACAACTATGAAGATGTGGAAGTATTTAGATGAAGAGGGTGTCTTCATTAATCCTGTAATCCCACCTGCAGTGCCACCATCACAGGGTTTAATCAGAACAAGCTTTATGGCTACTCATACTATAGACCAGCTTGACTTTGCCCTCGATAAATTTGAAAAGATAGGGAAGAAGTTAGGTGTAATCTAGTCTCCCCTTTAAAATAATTTAAGGCATTCACTTTTTTGTGAATGCCTTTCTTCATTCGATTTATTAACAGATACAGTGCAATAATGCCCTAATATGAACTTATACTGCTAACTATATTCACCCAAAATTCCTTCAAATTCCTTCAAATCAATTTCTTCAAATCAACACGATCTCTATTACTTTTCAACATTGTCCCTATTAAAGACGAGTGAATATATCGTTTATGAGTTATGCACAACTTGTGGATAACTCGTGGCTTTCCACGGGAGACCCACGGGTGGGTAACGGGTGGCTAACGCGTGGGTCACGCGTCTTTAATAGGCGAGATATTGGGTCGTAATTGTGGTTGAGACTAAATTAATTAGTGCTGAGAAGTTACCCTTAAAAGTATCCA
>JAVCCX010000097.1 GCA_030765245.1 Candidatus Zophobacter franzmannii
AACCTGAACTGTTTATCGTTGATGTAGGAATTGAAGATACGAATGCCAATGGGATGATTGAATCAGGAGAGATTATTAAGCTTACTGTCAGGATTGGTAATAAAGGCAAAGGGATTGCAACCGGGGCGTATGCTAAATTCTACTCAGGTGATAATGTGTTCTTTACTGAAACATATCCTAAAACTGTTAGTTTAGAAGATTTGCCATACAATGAGCAAATTGATATTCCTCTTGAAATCTTTGTAAATGATAAAACTAATGACAAGATACCTCTTTATGTTGACCTAACAGAGGCTATAGGTTTAGCAAGTGTCAATAAACTCAGAGTCCCGATTAATAAAAGTGAGAGAACAAGAACTATAAATAAAACAGTTGTTTCAGGTATAGACAAGACATACGACGAACTAAGTTTTGAAACTGACCTTTCAGTTGATATTGAGCAAAACATCCCTCAAGGTGAGAAAAATAGTGAAGCTATTGCCGTCGTTATAGGCAATAGAGATTATTCACGAACAAAATCTGTAGATTACGCAATACGAGATGCAGAAGTGATGAAACAATATTTGATAAAAACCTTTGGATTGAAAGAAGGGAATGTATTTCTGATTAACAATGCTACAAAAGGGGATTTCGAGACTTATTTTGGAACAGGGACTAATTTTAAGGGCAAGTTATATAACACAATTAAAGCAAACCAAACTGATGTCATTGTTTATTATTCGGGTCATGGAGCTCCAAGTATTAAAGATAAAAAGGGTTATTTTGTGCCTGTTGAATGTGACCCGCAATATGTTGAACTTGGTGGATATTCACTTGATACTTTCTATGGTAACCTCGCAAAAATACCCGCTAAGTCAATTTCTGTTATTATTGATGCATGCTTCAGTGGAGCAGATTTGATTGAAAACATATCCCCTATTGTATTGGAAATAGATAATCCCGTCGTTGCAATTGATAATAGTATCGTTTTATCCAGTTCCGGGAATAGCCAACCTTCAAGCTGGTATAATGAGATGAAACATGGCCTGTTTACATACTTCTTACTGAAAGCTATCCACGATAAAAATGCGGATTTAGATAAGGACAATAGCATTACATTCAATGAAATCTATGACTTTGTATCTAATAGTTCTGAAGGTGTCCCATATTACTCAAGGCGATTACATGGATTTGAACAGAGCCCTCAGATTTCAGGAAGTAATAAAGACAAAATTGCAGTTAAGTTTCTAAAGTAAACTCAAAATAAAGTTGGAGTAATGATGCTACGATATGTTGTAATCTTTCTAATAATGCTAACCGGATGTAGCAGGAATGTGGAGAAAATGCATAAGCAAGAAGTTGTGCTAAACCAACACATCGAGCAAGTAAAACCTCTCGGTGATGATTGGGTTGAAGTTACAACAAGTGTTGAGATAGTAAATTTATCACCTATGGAAGCACGAAGAATAGCAATTCAAAAAGCATACATTCTCGCGTTAGAGTATTTTGGCATCGAAGTAGGAAGTAGAACGCTATCTCTTCTATCAGAAACAAACGATGAAATCACTCTCGACCATTTCTCTAAACTTACGAAACTAACTACAAATGGTATTATCCTACAAAAAGAAGTTACTAATGATGTAACGGAGCTTATAGATGGCAGAATGTATAAAGCTGTTACAATAAAAATTAAGATTGGGAAACAAAAGGGTGAAAATGACCCTTATTTCAGTATCCAAGCCAGCTTAAATAAGACCTATTTCAAAGAAAATGAACTAATTGAAATAGAAATAACACCTTCACTTGATTGCTACATAACAGTTTTGTTTATCTCCTCCGATGATAATGTTGGCACTATTTTCCCAAATAAATACAGTAAAAATAACTTCGCAAAAGCAGGAGAGACAATAGCCTTACCTACTGATTCAGATAAAAGTATAGGACTAAAGTATAAAGTTAAGCTTTTAGAGAATATGAAGAAAGATACTGAAATGATAAAGGTAATTGCCACGAAAAAGCCTGTTAATATCATTATAAATGATAAATACGAAACTGCCTTGGAGTCCTTGCAAAATTGGCTTGTGACTATTCCACTAAATGAGATAGAAGAGGAAGACCTTCAGTATTTCATCATGAGATAACAAAAAGACATTATGAAAGCGCAAGTTATTGCCTGATTATAACTGTTTGATTGCCTATGCTTATTCAATTCAGTTGTTTCCATTTTGGATATAATTGCTAACGAAAAAACGACCCGGAGAGTCGTTCTACAAACCATAAATCTTGACATGCAAGCTCTTCTTTAAATTTGTTACTGTTATGGATTTAATAACAAAAGAACATTACGAAGGCGTTAACTACTGCCAGAAATGTGGTACAGCAATTGAGCTAAAGACCGATGGTGAAAACAAGCTACGGGCGATATGTCCTGCTTGTGGTTGGACTTTCTACCGCAATCCGGTACCGGTTGTTGCTGCGATTATAATCAATGATAAAGAAGAAGTTGTCATGATCAAGCGTGGACTACCACCTGCACAGGGTGAATGGGCACTTCCGAGTGGTTATATGGAGATTTATCAGACTCCTGAGACAGCAGTTGCTGATGAGATGCTGGAAGAGACCAATCTTCATGGTGAAGTTGACCACTTTGTTGGTTATACCATGGGTGATAATCCCTTCTATCATAAGGTTATTTCCCTATGCTTTGCAATGAAAATTACAGGAGGTGAGCTACGGGCCGGCGATGACGCTGTTGATGCCCGGTTCGTCCCACTGTCAGACCTCATTCCCGTTGCCTTTGAAACCCAGAAGACTTTTCTGGAACTTGAATTGAAACGCAGAGGACTGCCTTACAAAGCATACTGCATCACAGATAATAGTTAATAGCTAAAAGTCTATAGTCAACAGCTAAGAGTTTAGCTAGGATCTAAAAAGCCAAAGAAAAAATAAATTACATACACATAAAGGAATTTACGATGGAGATAAATAAGACCTACGATCCCGGTCAGATAGAGAAACGCTGGTATAAACATTGGAATGACAAGGGGTATTTCAGCCCTACAATTGATAAAGATAAGAAACCGTTTACAATTCTGATACCACCTCCAAATGTTACCGGAATCCTCCATATGGGACATGTTCTCAATAATACATTACAAGATGTTATTATCCGCTACAAAAGAATGTGCGGAGTTCCAACTCTCTGGATTCCCGGTGTTGAACATGCCGGTATTGCTACCCAGAATGTTGTTGAAAA
>JAVCCX010000253.1 GCA_030765245.1 Candidatus Zophobacter franzmannii
GACTATGTCGGTTTCTTGCATCTACAAGAGTACAGCTGAAGCAGTACTTCCCAATAATACTAAATGTAATACCGGGAAATGATGCTTTAGCTTCATCTCTTATTGGGGCAGGGAACGCCGACTCCCTGCTGCAAACATGGTTTGCATTCTTTCCCCGGTGTGGAGTGCTTCGACTATGTCGATGCTGAGGAGGGTAGTCAACACATTCAGCCCATTTAGGGCTGTGTTAACTGGGGGTTCATACCATAGGCTTTCGCCTATGGCTATTCACATTCAGCCCATTCAGGGCTGGTATGGAAAGATAAAAGAGAGATAGCAAGCATACTTAATACCATATATCATATTGATATGTGTAAAATGAATATACTTGACCAAGTTTCTATAGGTAAAAATGATGAAATGTTATAGCTTAAGGAGAAGGATGAACAGTACCTATAAATACTATGAAAAGCACTGGCAGGAGTATTGCCAAAGCACTGTAGATAAAGCACCTACATCAGAGATAGATACTTTCTTGAGTCACATCGAAAACCCTAAGGAGTTAATCCTTGAATTGGGGAGTGGCTCCGGAAATAGTTTGAAGTATATTCATGATAAAGGTTTCAATGTGAGCGGAAGTGATTATATTATTGATATAGTGCTGAGTTTGAAGCAGAGATTTAAATGTTGTTCTTATGTGATCGACATCACAGATGTGGAGTTTTTGAATTCATTTATGACATCCACAACAGTTAAACATCTCTTTATTAGTGCTGTTCTACAGCATTTGAGTAGTTCGGAACTGATAGATTTCTTTAAAAAGATTGAAGTAAAAGGTCTCCTTTTCTTGTCTTTAAAAGAGGGAGTCGGAGAGAAAACTTTAGAAGATGGCCGTTACGAAACATATTATACCCAACGGCAGATTGAGAGATTAGTAAGTAAAAGATTTGAGATTCTGAGTTTTAACCGCTCAGAGGATATGCTCGGATGCTCATTTAATTGGCTTAGTTGGACATTAAAGCTAAAAAGTTGAGTTTCGGGAACTTAAATTGCAAGATACGAAGATATAAAGAAGAATTTAAAGATATATAAGGAGTTAGAATGAAACGGTTAATATTGATTATTGCAGTGATGATGCTCATTTTTACCGCTTTTGCAAACCAACAAAACATTAGACTTGATTCCGGCAGAACCGAGTCTGTTTTACTGAGTAAGAGCAATAGTGGGGTTAAGATTGAGTTTGACATTGCAGACCTAAACTGGTTTGAAGTTGAAACAGATAAAGGTACATTTGTAGAATTGAATGTTCCTGACTATACTCATTCAAGAGATTTTGGAAGTCCTAAACTTCCTATGGAAAGAAAGATTATTGAAGTACCATTAGATGCTGATGTTGTACCTTCAGTGAAAATAATCTCATCAAAAGTTTTTAATCTTAGCGATTACGGCATCGCTTCTAGGCTTATACCTTCTCAGCCCCCTGTTCCCAAAAGTGCAGACCACTCTCAAGTAGAGTTTGTTATCAATGAGAAAGCTTATACAAGAGCATCTTTAAATCACGAATACGTGAAAGTTGAAGAACTTGGGATTATGCGTAATGCAAGACTCTTTGCAGTTGATTACTATCCTGTTACATATAACCCTGTGAATGGTGAAGTAACTGTAATCAGAGGCTGTTGTTGATGTAGATTATGTCAATGGTAACCTTGAAAGAACAGGAGAACTTAAAGAGAGAACCAATTCTTATGTGTTTGATGGTGTGATAAACAACACAGTCTTTGCAACACTTGATGTAAGAATGGATCTTAACAGCTACCCACTTGGTTACATCATTGTAACACCAAACAACTTTGTTAGTACTCTCCAGCCTTTCATCGATTGGAAGACTGAGCAGGGTTTCCACGTTACTGTTGCAACAACAGAAGCTATTGGAACATCTACTACCTCGATTTCAAATTATATAACAAGTATATGGGATAGTGCTACTACAGAACAACCTGCCCCATCATATCTTCTTATTGTTGGTGATGTTGCTCGGGTTCCGGCCTTTAACGGTCAAGCCGGAACACATATTACAGACTTGACATATGTGAGACTTGAGGGTAACGATTATCTTCCTGAGATGTATTTCGGTAGATTCTCAGCTCAGAATGTTAGCCAGTTAGAACCACAGGTTGATAAGACTCTTATGTATGAGAAGTATCTCATGCCAGATCCATCATACCTTGATGATGTAACTTTGATTGCCGGTGTTGATAGTGATTATGCTCCTACACATGGTAACGGAGCTATCAATTATGGTTCTCAGAACTATTTTAACACTGCTCATGGCTTAAATGCTAATGTTTATTTATATCCTAGCTCTGGAAGCTCTGATGCATCTATTATTCAGGATGTATCAAATGGGGTTGGTTTTATTAACTACACTGCTCATGGAGATAATGAAGAATGGTACGATCCTCAGTTTAATAATAACGATGTGTTTGCTCTTACTAACTCAGGTAAATACACCGTTGCTGTTGGTAACTGCTGTTTAACTAATCACTTCCAGACAGATACCTGCTTCGGAGAAGCATGGTTAAGAGCTGATGACAAAGGTGCTGTTATTTATATAGGTGGAACAAACTCTACTTATTGGGATGAAGACTACTATTGGTCAGTTGGTAATAAACCTATTAGCGGAAGTGGAACACCTTGGATTGCCGATCATGTTGGTTTTTACGATGGACTGTTCCATGAACATAATGAACCTATGGAAGATTGGGTTACAACTGCCGGTTCAATGACTGTTATGGGTAACCTTGCAGTGGCTGAGAGTAATGGCTCTGATGATTATTATTGGGAGATTTACTCAATCATGGGTGACCCTTCTCTCAATCCATATATTGGTGTACCAGAAGCAAATCAGGCAATTATTCCTGCACAAATATTTATTGGTCAGCAATCTTTCGATGTATTCGCTGCCCCATATAGCTACATCTCTCTTACTAAAGAGGGTGTAATTGTTGCAACAGGACTCACTGATGGAACAGGCTATCTTGATATGACTTTTACAGCTATCACAGAAGCATGTGATGTTAAGCTTGTTTCAACAGGTTATGGATACCAGCCTTTTGAAGGTATGATTCAGGTTATTCCAAACGATGGAGCATACTTGAATGTTCCTACCTTTACAATCAATCAAGCTACTTCAATTGATGCTGGAACACAGATGGATGTTGATATCACTGTTGCAAATATCGGTAATCAAGCGGTTACAGGTGTTAATGCTACTTTGACATCAACCGACCAGTATGTTACTATCAATGATAATAGCTGTTCAATTGCTACGGTTGCTGCAAATGGTACAGAAACTGTAACTGCTGCGTTTAATATCACAGTTAGTAGCAATGTTCCTGATGAACACAATATTAGCTTCAACATATCTATGCGCGACCATAATGAGATATGGCAAGCCACTACTTTCTTAACTGCGAATGCTCCTGAGTTTATTCTATGCAATATGCAGGTTAACGACAACAGTGGTGACGGAGCTCTTGATGTTGGTGAAGGTGCTACTATTTCTTTCACACTAAATAACTCAGGTCATATGGTCGCAAATGCAACTATGGCAACCTTTGTAATAAACAATCCCGATGTTACTGTAGCTGGTGATATTGTTTATGTTGGTAATCTTGGAATTGGTGCAAATAGCACTGTTTCATTCCCTATCCAGTTATCAGATGACTTCGATGCCGCAGGTTTAGTCTTTGGACTTTCTGTTGTTGCTGAATGTGGTTCTTATGTAGAGAACTTCCTCGTTCCTGTTGGTTTGAGTGGTGACAACTTTGAGACAGGTAACTTCTCAGCATTAAACTGGTCATTCTCAGATAACTTGGACTGGACGATAAACACAACTGAAGTTCATGATGGCACTTATAGTGCGAAATCAGGCGCTATTGGTAATAGTCAGACAACTGGTCTTAGTCTTTCAGTGGATTTAGCAGTGGCAGGTGAGATTAGCTTCTACTATAAGGTTTCATCTGAGACCAGCTATGACTACTTAGAATTCTACGATGGCTCAACAATAGTTGATAGATGGTCTGGTGAAGCAGGTTGGACTCAGTATACTTATACTGCAACAGCAGGCAATCATACATTTAGTTGGAAATATGTCAAAGATTGGAGCACTGTCGGTGGTTCTGATTGTGCTTGGATTGATGATGTTGTTTTACCGGGTGGAGCAACCGGTGGGACTAATATGCCAATCTTCAATTGCACTACAGATGAGATTGAATTCTACGATGTGCCTGCTTTTGAAGAAATTGCTCGCGAACTAGTAATCCAGAATGCCGGTAACGAAACCCTTACAGGTAATCTCTTGATGCCTGATGGTTTCTCTTTAGAAGGTTCTCAGAACTACTCTATCGATGCTGGTGGATCACAAGTATTCAGCGTTCTTCATTCAGCTGCTATTGATGAAGAGATGACAGCAAGTATTACGGTGAACAGTAATGACCCATTCTATCCTTCACACACTGTTACTATTACTGTTGCAACAAACACAGTTGGTAATGAAGATAATGAGATTCCATTAGTTACTGCTCTTGCAGGCAACTATCCGAATCCTTTCAACCCTGAAACTTCTATCTCATTCTCGATTAAAGAGACAGGAAATGTAAGAGTTGATATCTATAATGTGAAAGGACAAAGAATTAACACACTTGTTAATGAAGTTCGTAACGCAGGAAACCATACACTTATTTGGAAGGGGATGGATGCAAACAACCGTAAGGTTGCTTCAGGTGTTTACTTCTACCGTATGGACACTGATAGTTATTCAAACACTAAGAAAATGCTTCTCATGAAGTAGTTTCAATAAGATATATTTAGGGCAGGTTTATACCTGCCCTTTTTCTATTTCTGTAACATTCATTGCCAATACATTAAACCTGAATAGGTTATTGTAAAAATGATTGAATCCTTCAAGGAGTAGAGTTATGAAATATATTGGAGCACATGTTAGTGCAGCTGGAGGTGTTTTTAATGCCCCAATCAATGCGAATAAGATTGGTGCCAATGCCTTTGCATTGTTTGTGAAGAATCAGAGGCAATGGGTTGCGAAACCTCTAACTGATGAAGATATTCAGCAATTCAAAGACAATTGCAATAAGTTTGGCTATCTACCGGAACATATCCTGCCCCATGATAGCTACTTGATAAACCTTGGACATCCTGATACTGAACCTTTAAACAAGTCTCGAAATGCGTTTGTGGATGAAATGAAAAGATGTGAACAACTTGGATTAACACTGTTGAACTTCCACCCGGGGAGTCATCTTAAGAGAATCCCCGAAGAAGAATCATTGAGGTTGGTTTCAGAATCAATTAATCTCGCTTTGGCTGAAACAAAGAATATCATTGCAGTTATTGAAAACACAGCAGGACAGGGAAGTAACTTGGGTTATAGCTTTGAGCATTTAGCTGAGATAATCAAAAATGTGGATAATAAAGACAGAGTAGGTGTTTGTATTGATACCTGCCATATGTTTGCTGCAGGATATGATATCCGAACAGAAGAGACTTTTACAAAATCCTTTGCGGACTTTGATCGAATTGTCGGTTTCCAATACCTTAAGGGAATGCATTTGAATGATTCAAAGAAGGGGTTAGGAAGTAGAGTGGATAGGCATAACAGTGTTTCGATTGGTGACATTGGTATTGAACCATTCAAATTGATTATGAAAGATTCTCGCTCTGATGCTATACCACTTATCCCAGAGACAACAAATGCAGAGCTTTGGGAAGAAGAGATAAAACTGCTAAGAAGCTTTTAATACCATGGAAAATTGAAAAGGGGCGAGGTTATACTCGCCCACTTCTAACATATTCTATAAGTTCTAATCTACTTTATCAACATCCACCAAGTGATACATTTTTGAACCTAGCCCTATTTCTTGACCATAGTCAAGCTGGTGATTCCCTGATGTATGTGAGTGTTTAGCAAAAGCATCACTAAGCTTTGTCTGTTCATTGACAAGATCTAAGCATGCTTTATCAATTGCTACAATGTCGAAAGATGCAAGGATTCCAATATCATCTGTAAATGCTGGTGGCGCAGATGAGATACAATCACAATGCGCTGAAATATTGTTCAGGACATTTATATAAACCATATTGTGATTCTTGCTTATTGCATCAGCATACTCTGTTACGCGTTCCTGGAAAGTGTTTCCATCTGTAGATCCCCAAGGTACATTGAAAACCTGCTCAGGGCAAACTCCAATACATGATGCACAACCAATACACTTCTCCTGATCTATTACAACAGGATCAATTGTAATAGCATCTACGGGGCAATTCGGAACACAGATTCCACACTTCACACACTTAGCATCATTGTATTGTGGTATAGCTGAAGCGTGCATGGACATTTTACCCGGGATGCTTCCCAAGCCCATGCCTACATTTTTAATAGCACCACCAAACCCCTGGGCAACATGACCCTTGAAGTGAGAAATGACGATAATAGTATCATAATTTTTAAGATGTGAGCCTGTTCTAACTTCTTTGAAATGCTTGCCATTATACTGCAATACAGTTTCACCTTCATCATCAATAATGTCAATAGGTGCAAAATCAAAGCCATGATCTTTTGCTAAAGCAATATGAGAGTCAGTATATCGGCGAGGGCTGACATAAAGTACATTTGTTTCGATAAGGGTTGCACTTAGTTCAACAACTAAATCTTTAATGAGGTCAGGATCGAGATAGTTCTTATTACCCTTTTCTCCAAAGTGAACTTTTACAGCAATCTTCCCTGATACTTTAGGCTTGATTCTTTCATATAGTTTTTGAATACTTTCTGAACTTATATCTTTCGTAAAATAGACCATCTCCTCTCCTTTAGTGTTTATTTCTTCTTTATTCTTTAATTACAACGTCGCTCTCAGAATCAACGATTAGATAGACTTTAGTAGCATTCATGCCTGATGATAGTGTTAACTCATCTGTTTGGCTCTCTATCATCTGATATGGAACTCCAGAAGGATTATTAAGGGTCAGGATGCCTTCATATATCATAATGTCGAAAACTAATGAATCTGCAGTTGTAGGTATTGTAAGATTCAGGTTACCGCTGTCAATTTCAAAGTTTATTATGCCTTTAGATATAATCGGGAGTTTAAGGTCTCCAATTTGGTCAAACTCTGAGAAGAAGCCTTTTTTGGTTTGGACCCAATCAACAAACTGTAAAGAGTCTGTGTAGGTACTTTTAAATTTGTTACTAATCTTGCTACCCGGGAAACCAAACCCATGTGCATTCATTTGGTACAAAAATTCAGAAGCAAAATCCACTTCCACATCAGCGTCCGTTAACGAGATATTTACTTCTGTATATATATCCGGGTTTAACTCGCTGAATTTCTTGTAGTTTTTTATTCGAGAATATGGTGTTGCAGTTAAGACAATAAGTATCAACAAAACACTTGCTATAACTGAGATTGTTGCTAATACTTTTGATTTTCTAAAGCGTTCAGTTACTTTCAGTTTTGCGTAGATTCCTTTATCAAGTCTTAGGATGTAAAACATGAGGTAACTTACCCAGTACACTAACATCCCTGACCAAATGACATCACTTGCAAAGTGCCCACCTTGCACCATACGGCCATATCCAATAGCCAGCCCCAATATCCAGGCAAACAGGAGGAGAGTATAAAATTTTAATTTCTTATTTCTAAAGGCTATTGCGGGAGCAAAGAAGAAGAATCCCATTGATGCATGACCACATGGGAAGGAGTTGCCACCACTACTCTTATCATAATCTAGGACTTTTTCAAACTGATATTTTCCACCAAACTCAACAACTTCTCTAGGTCGTGGTCTACCCCAATTCTGCTTCAACACTGAATTCACCAGGATGCCGGGTCCAATAATCATTACTAAGATAAAATAAACAGTAAGTTTTTGAAACTTCTCAAGGTGAGGTTTGAAGAAACTAAGGGTTAGAACAATCAATGAACCAAGTGTTAGTAATAGGGCAGGTATATTCCCATAATTATAGAGCTGATGCCAGGGGAAGCTTTTTCGGAGGAACCAGCCTTCTGTTCCTGACCAGAATTTAAACTGGAGAATCATGTCCCATTTGTATTGTCTGAAGAACCATGTGATTCCAGCTAAGAGAATCAATGGGACAATCAAGTCTGATGTCATTTGAATTTTAGTTTTCTTTGTCATTATGAGATTTATCATTTCTAATTTTGTGATAGATGTAAAGGAAAAAAGAAAGTCCCAGTCAGGGGGGGCTGGGACTTCAAGGAGGTATCCTTTATTGAAGGGGAAAATAATTGGATAGAAGGAGGTAGGAAACTATCCCAATTATCTTGCAAAGTGCAATCGACATATCTAAATGCAAATGCCGTTCCAAACTTAATAAAATCACAATAATTTATTAAGATAGACTGTAAGTGGTTCTATAACAACATATTATAGTTGAGGATAAATATCATTGTGTTGATTCCTAGCAATATTCAATCAAATAACCAAATTTAAGATTGGATACATAATATTGATTACTGTAATCATAATTAGTCGATAGAAATCTATACTGAGGGTGACTATACTGTTGGCAAATATAGTACTTACATTATATGCTGACCGCAGTCACGATACCGTTACATAAATCAGTAAACAATGGTTACAGCGTGTAAGCATATGTGTACTACAATTTCATCACTTTAACAATATTAATCTATTAAGGAAATACTTCGCTAACAGTATGTTTATAAGTTACAATAAAAAAAGCTCCCAACCGGGAGCTAAAATTATAGTGAAGATTATAATTAATCAAGCAACTTATAGTTCATTACTTTTCGAGTATATTCTGAAATGAGAGTATAAGTGAAGGGAAGTGTCACCAATAAACCAATCCCCGCAGGAATTGCTCCAACAACATTAACAGCTAAGAGGAATACCCAGATAAAGAAGTACTTCCAGCGAACATCACCAAGTTTCTTGTAGCACTGTTTAATCACTTTGAA
>JAVCCX010000373.1 GCA_030765245.1 Candidatus Zophobacter franzmannii
CTCAAGGACAAGTACATTTAGTCCTAATTCGCCAGCATGTCCTGCAGATAAAAGCCCGGCAGCACCGCCTCCAACAACTATAAGATCATATTTCATCTATTTATACATAGGATGTCAAAGATGAACGAATATTGAAAAGCTAACTCTTCATAGTATTGATATCTTCCTGATGCCCCTTGATGACCCGACATACTTGTTCTTAGCAGGATCACATTAGAATCTGTTTTTGAGTATCTTAATTTTGCTACCCATTTTGCAGGTTCCCAGTAATTAACTCTTGGGTCATAAAATCCTGCAAGCACAAGAATGTGTGGGTAAGGTTGGGGTCTAACATTTGTATAAGGGCAATATGAACTCATGTAATCAAAGTACTTCTTCTCTTTGGGGTTTCCCCACTCCTCATATTCAGAGACTGTAGCAACTAAAGTAGTATCTAACATCGTATTAATAATGTCCACAAATGGTACTTCTGCAATTGCAATTTTGCAAATGTCCGGTCGTTGATTTAGAACAGCTCCAATTAACAAACCTCCAGCACTACCACCTTTAATCACCAAGTCTTCAGAAGAAGTATATTGGCTTTCTATCAACTCCTCAGCACAAGAGATAAAATCTGAGAATGTATTCTTTTTATTGAACATTTTCCCTTGTTCATACCAGGAATCACCTTTGTCTCCACCGCCCCTTACATGTGCTGTAGCATAGATGAAACCTCTATTAAGTAAACTCAATCTGCTTGTAGAAAAATAGGGTGAATTTCTATCTCCATAAGCTCCATATCCCTCTAATAGAAGAGGATTGGAACCATCTTGATGGAATTCAGATTTCTTATATACAAGCGATATCGGTATTTCTGTTCCATCGTTTGCAATTGCGTAAATCCTTTCAGATTTATAATCACTATGGTTGTAACCTGTTGGTATATCTTGATGTTTTCTAACTACCTTTTCCTGAGTTTCTAGGTTGTAATCATATATAATCTTAGGAGCCGTGAATGATTCATAACTGAATCTCAAGATATCTGTGTCAAAATTAGCATTTCCTGTCGTATAGAAATCATATGCAGGGTCATTGAATTTGATATAATAATCGTCCTTAGATTCCATATTATAAACATGCATCAATGGTTGCCCATTCTTTAACTCATGCACGATCAAGTAGTCTTGGAAGAGATTAAAGTATTCAATGTAAGTATTCTTACTCGTGGGTATAACATCTTCCCAGTTATCTTTTGTTGGGCTAAAAACAGGAGTTTTCACAATTCGATAGTTAGGAGCTGAGTCATTAGTTTGAATATAGAACTCATCCCCTCTATGGGAGACTGAGTATTTTATGCCGGATACTTTATTTCGTAATAATCTAAATGGACTGTGGGCATCATCAGCTTCTGCATAGTATATTTGGTCTGTAGTCTTACTGCTACTGCCGGCTATTAGGTACTTCTTACTCTTTGTCTTGTAAATCCACATATAATAGCGAGCATCCGGTTCAGATAAAATTAACTTATCCTCGCTTTGATTTGCTCCAAGAGTATGTCTGTAAATTTTGTCTGTATAGTTAAGCTCTAAGTTATCAGCAGTGTAAAACATATTGCTATTATCGTTAGACCATTCCATAGAAGAAATTGCGTATATCGAATCCGGTAGCAACCTATCATCCTCTAGGTCTTTAATATATAGAGTGTATATCTCAGAACCAGAATTGTCTACTGAGTATGCTAGATAGCGATGATTTGGACTCATTGCTATTGTATCAACAGAGTAGTATTCTTTACCTTCAGCAAGCTTATTTACATCTAAGAGAATCTCTTCCTCATTTTCTAATGAATCTTTCTTACGGCAATAAAGAGAGTATTCTTTCCCTTCTTCCTCTCTAAAGTAATAGAAATACTCATCAATCCTCGTTGGGATAGACATATCGTTTTGTTGCATTCGGGCAGTCATTTCATTATATAGAGTCTCTTGCATCTTCCGGGTGTGTTCCATCATTTTCCCGGCATACACATTTTCCTCTTCGATATAGTCAATCACATCAGGATTTGATCTTTCTTTATCCTTCAACCAATGATAGGGGTCTCTAATATGGTGATTGTGGAGTCTATAGAAGTAATCTGAGCGCTTTGCAATTGGAGGAGAGAGTTTCTTATTGAGTTTAGTGAGGTTTAAATCAATAGCTGATACTACTCCGAAAAGTAGTATCAGCCATAAAAGGGTTGTTACTTTTTTCATCTATTTAACGAGAATGAGTTTCTTTGTTTGAGTTTCACTACCGTTATGTGTTTTTAAGAAATAGATACCTGAAGCCAAGTCATCTGTGGTTGACCAGTTGAAAGTATGTGAACCGGACTGTAAGCGTCCTGCATAAATCTTATTCACTAATTGACCCTTAAGATTATACACATTCATAGAGATGTTATCAACACTCTGTTTCAAAGTAATGTCGATGTTTGCTACACTGTTGAATGGGTTAGGGTATGTTGAGATACTAATTGGGCTAACACTTGGCTGAGTATCTTCATCATTAGAAACACCAACGAAATCATGGAAACCAAGGTATTCAAAAGTATCACTTGGATAAACATCCCATTCACCATTGTTCTGAGGATCTGAAGGTCCGGCAGTAGGTGAATCAATATGGAGTTTACGAACGAGTGTAACATTCTGAGCAAAGTTAACATCTTCCTGATATCCAATTCTGTCGAGTTCCACACCATTCTTCAACAACCGAATTTGGTCATTTCCATTGAAATTAATAACTGCATTATTAGTCATATCGCCAAGATTAGTGATATCTATCCCAGCTTCAGAGTTATAAACGATGAAGACATCGTTGAAAGCAAGGGTACCGGTAAGATCTACATCACTACTAAACTCACCACTGCCATCCGTATCTTTTTCAAGTGAATATTGTGACAAATCTACAGGCATGCCTGTTCCGTTGTAAATCTCAATCGCTTTGTTATAACTGCTTCCCTCAATATATTCGGAGATAAATAGCTCAGTAGCAAACTGAACTGATCCCATTTCAGTAGTTACAGATGCAAAGTCAGAAAAATCGCCATATGTTCCATTGTGGAAAACTCTTAGACGGAGGTAGTAGGTATGACTTGGGTAAAGACCGGTGAAGGCATAACTGCTACTATTTACGATGAGTCCCTGATAACCTGTTACATAGGATGTGAAAGCCTGATCTGTTGCCAATTCCAGTGAATAAGAATCAACAGCTGTTGAAATATCCCAGTTAGCACTAAAACCAGATATAGTAATATTGTTAACAGCAATATTCGTAGGGGTTGGAATATCATCATCAGTGATAGTGAGAGTGAAAGTACTTGTTGGTCCAAGTATCGGATTATTGTCACCTACAAGGTTTCTTAAGCCGAAGGCAAGACTTTCTGTTCCTTCAACATCATCATCATCAGTAATACCGATTGATACTTGCTGAGGATCAGTTGAGTTTGCAGGGAATGTTACAGTTTGAAAGTCAAAACCATTAACATCACTAGAGTCTCCATTCATAAGATATACTTCAACAGTCGTCTGCTGGTCTGAAGGGTTCATGATTGAAAGGCTGATATTAAAGCTATTATATGCTTCCGGTACAGTATATGTCGTCATCATATATTGAATAACTGTATCGGTTGTCGCAGTGCCCCAGATATAAGCGATGAACTCAGGGTGGTCAACAAAGGGATTACGATTGTTCTGGTAGTTCCATATTTCATCATTTCTCAACTCTTCAGCTGCATCAACAGGATCAGCAGCTTGCCAAGCAAGAAGAGTTTCCATCATGTTAATTCCGCCTTGGGTAAGTGACTCATTGTACCTTACATTAAAGTATAACAGAGCACGAGCTAAGTCACCTTTATGTTGGTCGGCAGGCTCGAAACAGGTAGTACCGTTGATATTGGCACCTCGTTTACTAACATAGCCATTAGCATATGTGTATGTATTATCCACACTGGTAACAATGTCAAAAGGAAGATTACCTCTTGATGAGTTCACATTACTAGTAGTTGGGAAAAGGTGATGGATATCAGCTCTCTTAATAGTAGATTCACTACTACCAAACCAGCTCTGGGCAAATGTATGTTCACAATTAAGGTAGGTCTGATTGGGCATAGAACCTTGTGGGACACTATAATCCTGCCCGGTATATACACATCGAACAGTATTATTGTGATTATCAACATAACCGAACATCTCTTCTTTTGCACCATCATAATCTGAGTTTGTATTGGTAGAAATCAATGTCTGTAGGGCTGATTGTAAAGCGTCACCGGAAAGACCAACAACACCATCATAGTAGCCGGGTGGCTCTGCAAATAGGAAGCCTATCGTTACGATAAGCAGGAGTAAAACAATTTTCTTGAACATTATAACCTCTTCATTTTTTCTCTGCAACAAGCTAAAGCAAAGCCTATTCCAGTCAACACTAAAAGTACATATAGTTATATAATATACTTAAAGAAAGGAACCGCACTAAATTAATAATGCGGTTCCTGTTAAATTTATCTGAGCTAATTACTATTTAAGTAGAACAGCCTTTTTAACACCTTTATAACCATTGGAATTCATCTTAATAAAGTAAACACCACCAGCGACTGACTTGCCGTTAGTATCTTTACCATTCCATGGCTCATAATATGTTCTCGCTTCACTATAGTTTCTATTCACTAAATCCCTAACAAGTCTTCCACGGATATCGTAAACAGATATTTTTACCAAACCGGGTTCAGTAACATTGAAGGAAATTCTTGTTTCTGGATTGAATGGGTTTGGATAAATTGAGTTTAACCCGGCTACTACAGGTACTGTAGGTGGACCATCTGTATTGTTCGAATCAAGGTCAGCAATGACAGGACCAAAGAGATGAGTTTGACCGTCATTATCAACACACTCTAACCAATAATAGTATAAATAACCATTAATGGCTTCTGTATCGGTAAAACTATATGTTTTTTGAGTGCTTTGTACTGAACTAGGAGTTATTATCATAGGACTAGCTATCCCGGAATCAATCCATTCTGAAGTTGCAGAACGATAGATGTAATAACCACTAACGCCATCTTCAGTTTCAGTTACCCAAGTAAGATTCACATTATTAGCATCTGTAACAACGGATGTGAACAATGAAAGTTCCACAGGTAATACAGAACCATCTTCAAATTGGCCAAGAGGCCATTGTTCAACTTCGGTTATTTTATTACCTACTGTATTATACTCACCTTGAACAATAATATCAACATCATCAACTTTCCCTAATATCAAATGTGAAGGGTCAGCAGTATCGGAAACTGAGCAGGTAAAGAATAAATAGCTCGTAGTTGATGTAATGCTTTGGGTAAAGCCTGAAAAACTCATATCTGTTGTATAACTCGTAGTTCCTAACAGAGATGCTCTGGTAGCAGAAAAAGTAGAAGAGGTACTATGCCATAATTTAAAACTGCCTGGAACAAAATCAATTGCAACAGCTGTTCCTGAATTAGCGATAGTTAAACCTATCAAACCTGTTGATCCACTGTTCGTATGTAAATCAAGTCTGTAGAATGGGCTATCAGTACCGGTTACACTATAATTACTCTGGTAGTTTGCTAAGAGGATAGGTCTCAGGTATTTGTCGGTAAGTGTGAACCCACCGAAGTCTATAGGAGTATCGTCATCCATGGTAACATCAGTATCATTAATACTAACATTTAAATAATCCTCTATACCTGCATCATTGCTGACTTTGGCACATAGGAAAACATATCCAAACGATGTAGTAAATGCTTGAGATAAACCACTAAAGACAATTGAGGGTCCATACGATTGCCCACCATCTAATTGGCCATCAA
>JAVCCX010000029.1 GCA_030765245.1 Candidatus Zophobacter franzmannii
AATAGTACTCTGAGTAATCAAAGTACCCTCCAACTTGTCTTGAAGGTATAACCATCAATCCTTTCCCTGATATATTACTAAATCCTCTAGTTATTCTTAATTTACTGCCACTACTGACTCCATAAAAATAAGTATCCTCACCCGCACCTAAGGCTAAACCACCTTTGACTTGAGTTAAGGCATTAAAGGATTCCTGGTAGAGATAAGTGCGCAGAGTGTATTCCTCATATTTGTTAAAGAATGCCATTAATGCCCAGATAGCACCAATTGCAATGATAACTGATAATGAAATAGAAACCATAACCTCCATTAAGGTTATGCCACTTTCAGAATTTCTAATTGTGTATTTTCTTAACATATCGTCATCCTTATTTAATAAAAATCTTCGCGAACTACGATGTCGCGCTCTTTTTTATCTGAGGGTTCTGTCCACTTTACTCGAATCTCTAAAATATCATAAGAAATATTCTCAAGAACGATATCCGGGGGAACAATTCCTTTCAGCTCGAAAGTCATTATCCCATCGATTCTCTTTTCACCATCTATGTCAATTGGAACAGATTTATTTTGAAATGCCAGAAATGCATGGTTAAGACCTATATTGTATCTTTGCCAATCAAGTTCTCCTGATGCATGCATCAGAGCTACTCGTTCATGGTAGTTTCTAGTAATCTGTTTTTCCACATGCACTATTCCAATATATAGTGCAATAGAAGCCAATACGACTATAAGGGCGGAAGCAATTACTTCTGCGAGAGTAAAACCGCGTTCGTTCCTAATCATAATTTTGTTTCTTTAGAAGCCTGCGCCAGTCGCAAACATCTTTTTATTGTCAGCCAACTGTTCTGCAAGGTTACGATCAACATAACCATTCATAACAAGATTATACAGGGATTGGTCTTTAGTCTGCATTCCTTCTTTTGTACCTGCCTGAATTGTGGAAGGTATTTGATAAGTTTTCTCCTCACGAATGAGGTTTCTAACTGCTGCATTAGCAATCATTATCTCAAGAGCCGGAATTCTTCCTTTGCCGTCTTTAGTCGGTAAAAGCGTCTGTGAAATAACCGCTTCTAAGGACTCAGAGAGCATAGACCTAACCTGTGACTGTTGTTCTTTGGGGAACATATCGATAATACGGTCAATAGACTTTGTAGCACTTCCTGTATGAAGAGTTGCAAACACAAGATGTCCGGTTTCAGCGGCAGTCAATGCCAGGGAAACCGTTTCAAGGTCGCGCATCTCACCAACAAGAATTACATCCGGATCTTCACGAAGAGCTGAACGCAATGCTGCGGTAAATGACCAGGTATCATGTCCCAATTCCCTTTGGTTTATTAAGCAGTTCTTGCTTTGATGAACAAACTCAATGGGATCTTCAATTGTGATGATATGACAAGCTTTTCTATCATTGATGTGATCAATCATAGTTGCCAGAGTTGTTGACTTTCCACTACCGGTTGGGCCGGTAACAAGAACTAGTCCCTTTTCCATGTAACAAAGTTTCCTCATGGACTCCGGTATATGGAGTTCTTCGAAACCTTTGATTTCGTTTGGAATTACACGAAAGGCTGCGGCTAGTCCATTGATCTGATGGAATGCATTTACACGGAATCGTACATCTGATGAAAGCTTACAGGAAAAGTCAAACTCTAGGTTCTTCTTAAAGAGAGCTCTCTGAGCGTCTGTCATAACACCAAATATCAGGCGACCAATCTCTTCTTCTGACAATTGGGGTATGTTGAGCCGCTTCATGACTCCGTTTACACGCACCATCGGATGTGAGCCCGAACTTATGTGAAGGTCTGATGCTCCAGCATCTGCTGTAAACTTCAATAATTCTTGAATCGTCAATTTTTCCTCCAGTAGATCCTCTAATTAAAGAGAATCAATTTTAATCCCGAGAACTAATTCAATGAATTATTCTTTTCCGCCTGACTCGATGTCAGTCCACTCATCGATTCCGTAACCATGATATTTAGCTTCATCTTCATCATACCACACCTGTTTGCCTTCTCCTGCAGGGAAATCAGCTGTTGAAGTAGCAATGTACTTCTTAGGTGGGTTACCAACTACTTCAAAATCCCAGTTAGTTTCAGTACCCTTTCCGAGACGAGCTTCTTGCATTGAATCTTCAATTGTAAAATCATCTGTTGTTCCATAATTCTGCAATCTGATGTCGAATGCATTCCTAATTGCTCTTATTGCTGTCTGAGCCTCTGTTGATCTTGATTTCTCAACATAGCGCATATAGCGTGGTACTGCAAACGCTGCAAGAATTGCAACGATGATAACTACTACGAGGATTTCGATAAGGGTGAATCCTTTCTGATTCTTAAGGTAACGTGACATTTGTTCCTCCTGTCATTAGGTTTTGATACGTAAGCTATGTATTGCATAAAATATGCCAAACATATACTTTTTACTATTTATTTATAGTTGGATAATAAAACGATAATGGATTATTAAGTCAAACAAAATCTACTCTAATCATGCATTAATTCACTAGTTTATACATATCCATACTTTAATCACAACTCCTTATTTAGTTAACTTCCATGGAGATATAGTATTATGACCCAATTTAGATATAAAGACTAATCGGGTGCATTTGATTAACTCCCATAGATTTATAAAATTCTAATATATACAATATAGTGATTATACAGAAATATCCTTAGTTACATATTTTGTATAAATACTTAGAGATATAATAATGTATAAATTGGGTGTTTTACCATCAAATTAATATATTGTGAACATTATCTAATTAATGGTAACTTAGTTAACGATAACTAATCCACCTTCGTTTTAAACTGAAAAGCTTTGTTATAAATTGAACTACCATGTTCATTGTAGGGTTCTATAGTTAACCAATAGTTTTTACCGGGTTCTAGTTTGGGTTTATAGTTCAAAATTTCTTTTTTAACATCAACTATTTGCATCAGATAGTTCTCCGCTACTCCAAGATAAATTCTATATCCTTCTGCCCTATCTGATTTGTCCCATGAGATCACTGCATCGACATCAACAGTCAAGTTCTCACAATTCACTTCTAAAACAGATGCGGGAGGAGCTTCATCTGAATTTAACCTTTCAATGTCTGGATACATTTCATGGCTGTTTTTCAGCTCAGTTGGAATTGAGACATGGCACATATCACCGGTTACCAACTCAAGAACTATTACTTGGACAATATCTCCCTCCTCAAGCGGTATTTCAAAGTCTGCTGTTTGCACTTGTATTAAACTTGCAGACCGTTCTTCTACTTTTATGTATCTTGATGATCTTGAATTTATTTTGTTCAATACATCTTGTGGATAATTCATTCGCCAAGCTTCCCAATATATCTCATCTTCTTCGAGTATAACACCTTGACTATCAGTAAAACCTACATATACAGTATGGGGAATTGTCATCGGCTGGGCTACCAATAGTGCTATGAAAAACATGACCATAATAGTTAAAATTAATCTCATAAAAACTCCTTACCTAATCTTCGCAATAATTATCAACCTATCACTGCTTTCATTATATTCAGTGAATTTGAAACCACCCAAAACACTCTCTATTTCAAACCCTACTTCATCAAACAATTTTCTCATACTTTCTAGAGTTACTCCCTTGAGACTAAGAGAATGTACCAATTCTTTTGGTATCTGCTTATGATAATAGTACCTATCTGTCCAGTGGGTAATCTGATTAATATGATCAACATTGTGTTTTGTAAACATTGAAATCATACACTCATCTGGTGAGTAATACTCTTTGTACAACAAAATTTCTCTATCTAATTCTGGTAATTCGCATATTGACGGATCCAAATCAAAACCAACTCTTCCATCATTCATAAGGAGTGGTTTTAAGCTTTCCAAACATTTCTTTTGATCCTCATAGGTTAACAGATACTGGAATGTGGTATAACCGAAGAAACAAAAGGAAAATTTGTCATCAATATCTAACTCTCTCATGTCGCACACAACAGTTTTAAGCAGTGCAGATGAATTACTAACTATCAATTTGTCTATAAATGCAGGTGCATTATCAACTGCTGTAACTTTCAATTCACAGCTAAGTAGATGGGTAGTGATACGACCTGTTCCTGCTCCAATTTCCAGGATTTTAGAGCCATACTCCCTACAAAGAGACATC
>JAVCCX010000341.1 GCA_030765245.1 Candidatus Zophobacter franzmannii
GTAGTTCCGATTGGTATATAACTCCACTTGCTCCTTTGATGGGAATTGAAGCCTCAGTTAATCACCACAATCCGGATGAACGACTGTCAATACCTGAAGCTATTAAGATCTATACTGAAAACTCAGCGTGGTTGATTCATGAAGAGAATAGTAGAGGTGTTATTAAAGAGGGTTATAAAGCTGATTTTACAATTATTGATAGAGATATCTTAAAACCAGACAATTTCACAAAGATAAAAGCAAAAGGGATTATTAAAAATGGATATTGGCTCAGGCCATAAGCGTCGGGAACTAATTAAAAAACTCCTACTTCAAGAAAGCAGGCTTTTTTCTGAAGCTAAGCTTATTGACTACTATAAAGTAATCTTTCAGGCCTTCAGAGGTCCGTCCCATTTCATCAATGAATCCTCCTTAGAATTTTTAAGAGAAGAAATATATTTGACGAATATTAACAAATATCCAATACTTGTCGATATCTCAGGTTTCCACAAAATGTGGAGAGTGAATGTTAATGTAGTATCTGATGGAATTATCAGTCTTGATGCTTATGCGGAAGCACATTTTAATACTTGTAGAGAAAAACAGTCAGATGAAATTAGGTGGTTAGAATTTTGGGAAAAAGAGCAAGATTACTTCTATGAGTGTCTTGAGAGTCTACATATTTTGAGCTCTGACACAAAAGATATTGGAATTCTTGACTTTACAGTGGCTTGTAGTCACTCTGGCTCATATCATAAGTATTATACACCGCATTATAGATTAATAAATTATGAACTTTTACCTTCTGATGTTGTGCAAGTGTTACAAGATATCAACATCCGAAGTGGAAATTAACAATATTATATAACAAATAACATAGTAAAGGTGGAAGAAATGAAACGAATACTCTTGCTGATTCTCAGTTTTATCTTTCTCATTAACCTCTCAGCAATAGTTATCGAAAGTGGATCTTTTAGGAATTTCCTCTATGGAGTGGAACCTAATGCTGCTTATGATGATTATGTCTCACATATTTCGGAAGGGATAGCTGACCCTGATTATAACCTCTATGCCCCATTTGACCCTCAGACTAACGGATTTGGTGACTTTGACATTCCAAATACTGCTGAGTTGAGTGACTGGGTTACAATCATTCAAGAGTTTACATCTGCGAATTATACATCTGCTGATACTCTTATTAGTAATGGCGGATACCCTTATGAGGTCGTTCGCTTTACAGACACTGATACAGGTGCAAGGTATTTCATGATGCGAGAGACTCTCAACATGACCTACTTTGATGATAATTTTGATGGTGACCCTAATGATGATGTTACCGGTAGCTTCGATAAGGGTTGGGGACTTTTTCTTTATAATCCAACAGCGTCAAAACCTATTGTAATTACTATTCCTCATCCAACCGATGACTATGCAACGGCAATAATGGGATTTGAATGCTTTAAAAAGTGGGATGCAATGTTCCTCCTGATTAATGGCACAGGGCGTGAAGTCTCATGGACAAATGTAGGAAACTATTATAACAGTAAAGCTCTTGGAGATCCGACTCGTAATGCGAATACTGTATTCCATAAAGCTTATATGGGATTTTGTGACCACATAAGATCATCTTTTGGTGTTAGAGAATTTAGTGTTCAGTTACATAGTTATGACTGGGGAACTAGACATCCGGGCCTTGCTAATAATCAGATCTCAGGTGGTAAATATGAAGAGAATCTCGGACTCCCAAGTCTTGATCCTTCCAATAGACACCTTGACCTGATTAATGCAAGTGATGAGGTGATCTTCCCTGCTAACACAATCGGTGTGCACGAAGAGGTTACTCTCAATGGTTACTACACCTTCCATAATACAGTATATGATTATTATTACTATACGGATGATGGTGATAGTATCCTCGTAAATACTGACCAGGATCTCCCTGGTTATAGTGATAACCGCCAGACTCAATATACAAACGATAATAGTTTTAATGAATGGGATGTATATGATAACTTCTGGCATATAGAAATGGATGAACTTCCAAATCAATATGACCAAACTAATAATAATTACAAGTGGTTCTATGGTTGGGATCCGATTGCTGAAGTCTATGACCAAAGTGCTATCTTTGACCATACTTTAGAATACTATTCTTATTGGGTTGATAAGATGACTGAGGTTCTTCCTGCTGTCTTTGATATGGACGATAGTCAGCTTGTAGCTACTCCTGAAAATCTTGATGTATTCTCACAATCATACAATTACATCACTCTCCAGTGGGATGATGTTCCTGCGTTTGACTTTGCAACATAGGAGATTCTCTATGCTACAGAACCAATCGGTGATGACAACTATAGCATATATGATAGAAGTAACTATGAGGTTCTCGCTGATCAAAAGAGAACACTTCTTGATGTTGGTGAGCTTAGCCAAAACCAGCTCTATTACTTCAAAATAAGAGCTTTAGATAAGAATGGAAATGTTTCAGGCTTATCAAATGAAATCTCTGCTGTTACCGGTTGCGCTAAGATTCGTTACATCTCCTCTATCGGTAGAGACGGTGCAGTTGAACTCGGATGGCAAAGTGAGTATGAAAATGATGCCCAGGGCTACAGAGTCTATCGTAGTGATGACAACGAAAACTATACTGAGATTGCTAGTTGGGTATTCAATGGAGAGCTTGTTGCTGCTAATAGTAACAACTCATGGTACTCATTTACAGATACAACCCCTGTTAATAATGTAACTTACTATTATAAGATTGCTGCCGTAGACAATAGTGATGTTGAATTTATTCATAACTATGAGACAGTAGCTGAACCTTATGATATCTATAGAATCCATGTATCTAATGCTCTTGATGATATTAGTGATGACATTACCTTTGGTATGAACCTTGAAGCCGGTGACGGTGAGGATGGCGACTATGATGTCCGTCGTACTACAACTACATCAGGTGATTATGTATATGTTGGTTTTTGGGAAGAAGATTGGTACTACGACCCCGGTTATGGTGTGAACTTATCTCAGCATATCAAGACGAAATTTGATACAACTAAAGACTGGAAAGGATACTACTTCCGTGTTAAGTCTAATCAGACAAACGAAGACCTAACCATGAGTCTTGAAGATTACCTTCCATTCAGATCAACAGAAAAGATCTGGATTTATGACATGGGTAATGGTTCATGGACAAGTCTCTTAGATGGAGATTATACATTCCAGGTAACTAACACTAACTATAGAAACTTCTATGTTTATTATGGTAACTTAAACCCTTACTTCGAGATAAACAACCGACAGAATCATATCTTCCAGGGTGGTCAGATTTGTGACCTTTATTGGAATAACACTCGTACTTTCCTCCTTGATCATATAGAAATATCATTACAGTCAGAAACTGACAGCGTCTTCGTTGCTGATGATTTAACAAATGAAGATGAATTCATCATGTGGACTGTACCTGAGAATATTGAATATCACAACTTAAGACTTTATGTTGATGGTATTGCTCAAGATGGTGAAAGAATTCGTGAGAAATCTCCTTATATAATCGGTCTTGTACCTTCTACTATAGATATTACAAGAACTGCCGGTTGGCATACAGTAGCATCCCCATTCCCTAACGATGACCTCTTAGATACAGAAGCATTTGGGGCAGGAGCTGAATTATGGGAATACAACTCAGTTGGAGATCTTTTACAAGCTAATGACTTTGAGTATGAGAATGCTTATTGGGCTTATGTACCTAATGGCAATACTGCTAGTATCCAAGCTACGGTAGCATCTGAGTATGATGAGTTTGACCTTGATTATGGTTGGAATTTCATTGTAAATCCATTTGCAGCTGAGATAACAATGCAAAACTGTTTGTTTAGAATCAACAATGTTTGGTTCTCAGCAGCAGAGGCTGTGAATGAGTTGAACCTGAATCCAAACATCTTTGTTTATCGTGATGGTATGTATCAGAATGTTTCAAATGTATTACCATTTGAGTCATACTTCCTCTATTGCCTTACTGATGATGTAGCAAATCCAAGAATCAGAGTTTACCCATACAGCGAAGCTCTGCCTTTAGAACAACCTCTAACAAGTCTTTGGAACCTCAAGATCTTTACTGATAATGGTATCGATAAGAGTTATGTAGAGATTGGTTCTGCATGGGAAACAACAGCTGATTATGATTTGAACTATGACTTACCTGCCTTGCAGAATAAGCCAATTCCTGAAAGATTAGACTTTGCATTGTATCATAGCACTATCGTTGAACCAAACTATCCGTTTGAATTCATGATGCGTGAACTTACAGTTCCATTTGATACAGATGTAGATACATCATTCGTTTGGGAATATATGCTCAAATTAGGATCAACAGACCCAATTCAGATTTATCCAGATTTAAGTCTGTTTGATGCAAACTTCACTATCAGAATTAACATCAGCGGTGATGATTTCTATCTCCATGATGAACAAAGTATAACATATCAGCCATCTTCAACCCGCGATATCTTTGGTGAGATTGAAGTATATAACTATACTGTTGGTAATGATGAGACACCTGCTGTTGCAAATGTATTCAGCATCTATCCAAATCCATTCAATCCTGATACTAACATTGCATTCAATGTTAAGAAGTTAGGCAAAGTTGAATTGAGTCTCTATAACATCCGTGGTCAGAAGATAACCACTCTTGTTCGCGAAGAGATGAAACCAGGAAACCATACTGTTATTTGGAACGGTGAAGATAAACATGGACGCACTGTTGCATCCGGTGTTTACTTCGCTCGCTTGAAGACAACTGGTTCTAAAACTCAGATTAAGAAGATGATGTTAATGAAATAAGTTTCATTATCTAGTAAATTAACGGGGAGTGCATGCACTCCCCGTTTTCAATTGATAGCAATAGATTGTTTGCTCTCGTATCGCGAGCTAGCTGTCTCTTAAGGGATTAAAAAAAGGCAGGATAAATCCTGCCCTAAGTATTCACTAAAGTGTATTAATCATCATAGGCTTTTGAAAAGTCAACAGGTTTTGTTTCAAGTGGACTCATTTGCTTCTTCTCTGTTCCTTGGGATGAATTACTAACGTCTATTCCTTGCATCAATTTCTTAAGTTCGCTATCTGCTTCTAAATCAAATGGTGAATCTGGATGATAAGATTGTGTATTCCCAGTATCATTCTGGAAGATTCCATTACCAAGTCCATTATCAGTATCAAAGTTTAGATTTGGATTGTATTGAGGGTCCTGCATAGGGGTTGTATTTCTTTGATTGTTAGATGCATTCCTTAAATACTCATCCGGATCAATTAACCCTGATGCTATCACAGTAAGAGTTATCTTACCCTTGCTGGATTCATCAAAATGAGTTCCTCTAATTATGTGCGCATCATCCCCGGCAAGTTTATGTATTTCTTCTGAGATATATCTCAAATCACTGGTTGGTATATCCTGTCCTGCAAGAATCTGGTATACAATTCCACTACAACTATCTAAAGAAACATCATTTAAGAGTGGGTTTTCAATAGCATTTCTAAGGGCATCTGCAGCCTTAGAGTCTCCCTCACCGACGCCAATACCAATCAATGCTCGACCATTCCCTTTCAAGATTGTAATCAAGTCTGATAGTTCAGCATTCATAACATAAGATTTGTTTATTACATCAGCAATTGCTTTTGCAGAGTTATAGAGAACTAAGTCAGCTTCTCTGTATGCTTCAAAGGCTGGAATATCCGGATATGCTTCATAGATTTTTTGATTAGGAACTATTAGATAGGAGTCTATGTACTTTTTAAGTTCAAGAAGCCCCTTCTTTGCATTATCCCTTCTAATCCGCCCTTCATCCTCAAAAGGTGTCGTTACTACTGCAACAGAGATTATACCCTTCTCCTGAGCTATTTGGGCGATTACAGGGGCTGCTCCTGTTCCTGTGCCTCCTCCCATTCCTGCGGCAATAAGAACCAAGTCAGCTCCATCCATGAGATGTTTGATATCCTCATAGTTCTCTTCAGCTGCCTCTTTACCTTTTTCAGGTTCTGAACCTGCTCCTCTTCCTTGAGTGAGCTTCTTACCTAGCTGTATTTTAATTTTAGCTTTTGTCATGTTCAAATGAGCGATATCTGTGTTTGCTGCAATGTACTCAACATCTTCTAAACCGTAATCAATCATATTGTTAATCGCATTACAGCCTGCGCCACCTACACCAAAAATAACTAATTTAGCGTGTTTCAAAATCGGTTTCTGATCAAATTCCAACATGGTTTACTCCCTTGCTGTTGCAGTCTTTATTCTTTTATAACCTTGTCTTTATATTTAAAAGTATATGACTTGTACTTTTCAATCCTGATGTTCTCCAACAGAGTGAAAAACATTGAGATGTTATCTTCTAAGTAACGCAAGTCAATAATTATCTTCTTCCCTGATTCCATTTCATAAAAACAGATATCTTTTCCGTCCATGAAATACTCAGAAATATATATTTCTATCTCAGGTTTTACTTCAAGTAATTTCTTATGATATGCGATAATCTTTTGAACCATATCACTTTCAACTACTGATCCGGGTGATAGTTTATTAGGATTTATTTTAGTTCTAATAATAGCAAAATCATCTTCTTTATTGTAATTAAATCTATTTAAGACAACCCCTTCAGAGTCTAATGTATAAATAGAGCCCGTCTTGGTAATAATGTTAATGAATCCCGGTCTCTCGTAAATCTTAACTTTTAATTTATTGAGTGGTGCTCTTGATATTCTAACAGATTCAATTCGATAAATCTCGAGTAATTCATCTTCTATCTTCTGTTTGTTAACCTTGTAAAGATTTCTACTAAGATACTGATCAAGAAGCTTCTCGAGCTGAACTGTAGTTATAATTTTATTGTTCTTTATAATAATTTCTGTAATATTACATTTATCCCATTGTTGGAGAAACATGAGGATACCGGTAAAAATAATAACCAATGTCAGTAAAATTGTTACTGCATATGCTAAATATCTACTATTACCGTGTACTTTCTTCTTCATTTTCCCTCATTCAATCTTTCTAAAATCTCTTCACCTTTTTTATAAATAGTACCAGCACCCATAGTCACTACAATGTCGTTGGGTTTGAGATGAGACATGACTACATCTACCATATCATCCATATTCTCAATGTAGTGCACATTTTGATGTCCTGTTTTAACTGCAGAATCAGCAATGAGCTGACTAGTGATACCCGGAATTGGTTCTTCTCTAGCAGGGTAAATAGGAGCAATAAAAAGAAGGTCACAGGAGAAGAATGACCGACCAAATTCTTGATGAAAATCTCTAGTCCTAGAGTAAAGATGAGGCTGGAATATTAAAACAATTCGTTTATCTGTACTCTCTCTAAATCCTTCTAGTGTAGCTATAATCTCAGTTGGATGATGAGCATAGTCATCATATACAATGATATCCTTTGCTTCACCTTTGTATTCAAAGCGTCGAAATACTCCACTATAGCTGTTAAGACCTGCTTGGATGGATTCAAAAGGGATATCCAACTCTAAAGCAATACCAATTGCATTTAGGGCATTCTGAATATTGTGCTTACCTGTTACTTGGAGATCTATTGATCCCAATTTATAACTGTTAAAAACGACATCAAACGATGCACGGAAATTCTTAAATTTAAGATTAATTGCTTGTAAATCTGCTTGTCTTGAAAAACCATATGTCATTATTCGTTTGTTGATTCTTGGTAGAATATCCTGAACACCCTTGTCATCTAAACATACTACCACACAACCGAAGAATGGAACCTTGTTCGCATATTCTACAAAAGCATCCTTAATAGCATCAAGATCCTTGTAACAATCAAGATGGTCAGCATCTATGTTGGTAATTCCTGCAAAAATAGGAGATAGTGTTAAAAATGAATGGTCATACTCATCAGCTTCAACCACAATATATTTACCGGATCCAATTATATTATTTGAACCAAAGTTCTTTACTCTGCCACCGACAATGATAGTAGGATCAAGTTCCGCAGCATCTAGGATCATCCCTACCATTGACGTAGTAGAAGTCTTTCCATGCGTACCTGCAAGTCCTATACCGATACTCATTCGAGTAATCTCAGCAAGCATTTCAGCTCTTCGTATGACAGGGATATGAGAATTCAGAGCTTTCTTAATTTCAGGATTATCATCAGTCACAGCCGATGACTTAACAACTACATCAGCATCAAGTGCTAAATCCGAGTCATGTCCCTCAACGACTTTAATCCCTATACTTTCAAGGTGATCTGTAAGTTCGCTTTTTCTCATGTCAGAGCCTGTAATAACTAAACCCTGATTAAATAAGAATTCAGCAATACCACTCATGCCTATACCGCCGATCCCAACAAAATGTATACTCTTTGTTCTTCCAAGCATTATTTAACTCCAAAATCCTTTACTATTTCATCTGCTATTAACTGACCGACCTTATCACTAAGATCAGGGAAGTTAGCTTTAAACTCATTATGGCAAGCCAACAATTCGTCAACTGCTTTTAAAAAAGTGCGCTTTGTTAAAAACTTCTGTTCTAACATCAAAGCTAGTCGTTTATCTGAGAGCTCTTTTGCATTATAGAACTGATGATTTTCAGCAGCACTTGGTAATGGAATCAATATCGAAGGTATCTTCTTTATCTGAAGTTCACTGAGTGTTAAAGCTCCAGCCCTTGCAACAACCAAGTCAGCAGTATTATACATCTCATTCATTTTATCTGTAAATGCAAACACAAAGAGCCCTTCCTTGCTAATATATCTATTCTTTAAAGCCAAGTAGTTCCTTTTACCTGTTTGCCATATTACTTCTACACCTCGTGCAAGCAGTTCATCTAATGCTGATTCAATTATTCTATTGATAATAACTGAACCCTGGCTACCACCTAACACCAATAACTTCTTAGTGTTACTTTTAAGTTTGTATTTATCCAAAGGAAGCCTATCTTTAAATTCTGAATCAATATTTGTAGGATTACCCAAATTCATAGTTTGTACTTTGGGTAGATACTTGATTGTATCTTCATAGGCTATGAATACCTTCTTTGCATACTTTGCTAAGTACTTTGTCGTGATACCCGGGTAACTATTCTGCTCTTGTAAGTATATAGGTATTCTCAACTGTTTTGCTGCTAAACCGGCAGGTCCACTCACGAATCCTCCACACCCGATAAAAATGTCTGGCTTTTCGTCTTGCAAGTATTTCTTTGCTGTCATATAGCTCTTTAATAGTAGAAACGGGAATTTCACATGCTCCCATGTCAATTTCCGATACAATTTTTGAACATGAATTGGTAGAAACCGTAGTCCATTACTGGATGCTAACCCCTCTTCCATTCCAACTCTATTTCCAATATAAACAATCTCCCATCCTAGACTCTGGAGCTCTTTCGCAATAGCAAGAGCAGGCAGAATATGCCCACCTGTTCCCCCGGCACTAATAATTGCTTTAGGCATAAAGTTTCCCCTTATTAGCCATAATATTGTATATCACTGCTGCAGATGCTAAATCCACAACAAAAGAGGTTCCGCCCCAACTTACAAATGGCAGAGTCTGCCCCGTCGGAAAAATAATACATTGATTGACTCCAATATGCACAAAAGCATTTAAGAAAATATTGAATGCTAACCCCATACCCAATAGTTTCAGATAATTATTCTTTATTCCCATCAACTCTTTTGAGGTTACTATCAAGATTACCACATATAGACCTATAATGACAATACCTGCTACAAATCCACCTTGTTCAGCAATCATAGTGAAAGCATAGTCTGTGTGAACATCTGAGATATAATTGTGCTTGGCTAATCCTTTACTCGAACCAACCCCAACTAAACCACCAGCTTTTAGAGCAATTATGCTCTCCCTAGCTTGATTTCCCATACCATCTTTAATCTTGATATCACTACCACCAGGCATATACCAACAGTATTTTCTAAAAATACTTACTCTTGTGCTACGGAAAGCCTTTCCTGTCATACTACCTGCAATAATAATTGCAGAAAATCCCACTATTCCAATGAGAAGTATACTTCCAATGAACCTTTTTCTAACACCAGCAAGCCAAAACATAGCGATAATCGTAAGTATACTGATTGCAACAGCACTCAAGTGGGTTCCAATCAAAATAGCAGTGTATTGAGGAACTATTAAATAAAATAGTGGTAAGATGAGTAAAAGGAACTGACCAAGATTTTTTTCACCAATGGATTTTAGATTGTTGTTTAAGAAGTAAGCAACATGAGCTATTATTGCCATCCTGGCAAGTGTGCTGGGTTGGAAAGTGAATGGGTCAAATCTGAGGAACCGCTTAGCACCGTTGACTTCATGCCCAAAAATCAGGACTAAGACCAACAGACCCAGTGATATAAGATTGAAAAAGAGAATGCCTTTAGGAATCCTCTTTAACAAGTTAATCTTACTTATTACAACTAGGATTACACCTAAAGCAGCTGACAAAAAAGCGAAATACTTCATAAAAAAGTTTGAGAAACTAGCTTTAGTTGAGTGGTAGTCGATTTGAAGTGCAAAACCAAACAGCAGTAAGATAGCTATACATAGCAAGAAAATCTTCTGGTTAGTATAATAACTGAATCTATTCCGTTTCATTTTTAATTTCCTGAACTATTTCTTTGAAGGAATTTCCTCTATGTTCATAATTTTTAAACATATCATAACTAGCACAAGCAGGTGATAATAAAACAATATCACCAGGTTGTGAATGCTTATAGGCTGAAGTAACAGCATCGTTTAAGGTTTCATATTCACTTTTATTGGTAAAATCTGAGAAAGACTTCTTCATTTTGTCTTTGGTTTCACCAATCAAATATAGGTGAGCACAAGAATCTTTTAAATAAGGACTTAAGATGCTAAAATCCTCTCCCTTATCAGATCCTCCTAAGATTATTCGGATTGGAGAATTAAATGACTGAAGTGCAAACTTCACTGAGTCTGTATTCGTAGCCTTTGAGTCATTGTAGAATTTCACACTATTTACAGTGTCAACATACTCTAGTCTATGTTCAAGAGATTTAAAGTCTTCTAGTCCTATTTTAATCTCATCCAAAGTCAGATACTTCTCTAAGCAGAGAATTGCAGCCATTGAATTTGCTATATTATGCGGACCCTTAATACTTATGTCATTTGAATTAATTTCACCTAATTCTGAGATTACTTTGCTATCTTTGAAAAATGCATCAGCGATGTTCAGCATGGAGAATTGCTTGATATCACCTTTAACTTCGTTCAATTTATTCTGAATGAAGGTGTCATCCTTGTTCAATACAACTGTATTTCCTGCATCCAGATTTGATAAGAGCTTGAATTTTGTATCACCATAATGCTCAAAATTATCATATCTGTTTAAATGATCTGGAGTAATATTGAGAATAGCTGCAACATCCGGTTTGAAATCTCTAATGAGTTCTAACTGAAAACTACTAATTTCCAAGACAATGAAGTCAATTCCCTCCTTGTCAATCGGATATCCTGTAAAGGCATCACCAATATTACCGGCAAGGATAGAGTGATACCCATTCTTCTTTAGTATATGATGAATCAGACTAACCGTTGTACTTTTGCCATTACTGCCTGTAACTGCTATAATTTTAGATTTAGGATGTTTTATTCTGTATCCAAATTCTATTTCACTGATTACTTCAATCCCTAACGATTGAGCTTTGAGAATGATAGGTGCTCTGTAAGGTACACCGGGACTCACAATTATTAAATCTGATTTAAGGAACTCTTCACTATGACTACCAAATTCACAATTGTATCGACTTCTTAATTCAAGAGCAAACTTATCTGCAGAACTCTGATCAGAGATTAAGTACTGAGCTCCTGCCACTTTTAATCTATCAGCAACAGCTTGCCCACTTCTTGCAAATCCTAAAATCCCGTACTTTAATGTTGTATCTATCATGACCCCTCTTATCGTAGTTTAATGGTAGCTAAACCTAAGGCTAAAAGTAATATTGAAACTATCCAAAATCTTACTACAATTTTCGATTCCTTGAGTCCTTTCTTCTCGAAATGATGATGTAAGGGTGCACACAGAAAAACTCTTTTACCCACCCCATATTTCTTCTTAGTAAACTTGAAATACCTTGTTTGAATAATTACAGAAAGTGTTTCAGTAATGAATATCATACCAATAATTGCAAAGAATATTTGTTCTCTAAGTAAAATAGACATCTGGGCCAGCATTCCACCAAGTGCTAAGGAACCTGTATCACCCATAAAAATCTCTGCCGGATGCGTATTATACCATAAGAATCCCATCAGTGTACCTAGCAGAGCTGCATTAAAAACAGTTAACTCAGCAGCCTCTCCAATGAACTCAATATTCAAGTAGCTTGCAATAACGAAATTCCCTTTCAAATAAGCCATCACTCCAAGCCCAATAACAGAAAATGCGATTACACCTGCTGCCAAGCCATCTAAGCCATCTGTAAGGTTCACCGCATTAGAAGTACCGGTAATCATAAATACAACAAATGGGATAAACAGATATCCTAACGATATTGATGTGTCTTTTAGAAATGGTATTTGGATTCTTGTAACATTTGGATCATTGCGATAAAGATAGAAGATAGCTATTGAAATGAATAGTGCAATTGAAACCTGCCCGAGAAGCTTATATTTAGGAATCAAGCCTTTCTTGGACTTAACAAAATTCTTGAGATAATCATCTAAAAAACCAAATAATCCCAGCCAAATAGTAGTCAAATACATCATAATAATATAGTTATTGCTTATGTCATTCCATAATAAAGATGATATCAACAGGCCGGCCAGTATTATTATCCCACCCATTGTAGGTGTGCCCTTCTTTGACTTATGATTTTCCGGCATATCTTCATCTATTTCTTCTACAGCATTCCTTCTCTTTAAAACCAAAATGAGTTTTTTCCCAATAAACATAGAGAAGATTATCCCGGTTAAGAAAGCCATTATAGATCTAAATGTAACATAACGGAAAACATTGAATATAATGTGAGAGTCTTGTAAAGGAGCAAGTAGTAGATAAAGCATTAGAGTTTCTCCATCAATTTGTTTAAACGAATACTGTTAGAGCCTTTGAGAAGGATAATACATGCATCAGGTATTGTTTGGAAATCAAATTGCTCTAACAAGCGTTCAATGTTTTCAAAATGAGTTAACGCATTCATTTTCTGTGAGTAGTGTCCGATAGTTACTATATTTTCTTTCATTGGAAGTGATTTACCAATTTTAATATGATAGGATTCTGATTCTAGACCAAGTTCAAGCATATCTCCAAGAAATGCTAGATGAGGAACTTCTGTTTTATATTGTTTCCAAAAATCAATTGCTGCTTTCATGGATATTGGATTGGCATTGTAACAATCACTGATAATTGTTCTTTTCTTTCTTCGAACAATCTCCATCCTATTTGTTAGTTTAGGTTTTAACTCTAAACCAAC
>JAVCCX010000396.1 GCA_030765245.1 Candidatus Zophobacter franzmannii
AAAAAAACTTAGTAGTAAAATATTTCTTTTACTTGGCTCAAGTAATTGAATTTGATTTATTCAAAAGTGGAAGTGCAGTGCCTAGCATGACTCAATCAACGTTAAACGAGATCCAACTACCAAAGGCAAATGTTGAAGAGCAAATAATGATTGTTGAATATCTAGATCTAAAAACTCAAGAGTTATCTTGTTCAATAACAAGAAAACAGCAACTAATAGTAGAACTTGAATCCTATAAGAAATCCCTAATCTACGAAGTGGTAACCGGTAAAAAAGAGGTGTAGTCTATGAGTTTTGATTATAAAGAGAGACGGTTTGAAGAGGATATAGAGCATTATCTTCTGACCGAGGGTGGATATACAGTTGGTAACCTGCAAACTTATGACCAGAGCAGGGCAATAGACATTCCTGTGCTTATTGAGTTCATTAAATCCACTCAGCCCAAAGCATGGCAACGCTATGAGACTATCTATAAAAACGAAGTAGAGAAGAAACTATATAAACGCTTTAATGATGAGGTTAATGCCCATGGTTTGTTACATGTGCTTAGAAATGGGATAAGTGACAGAGGTGTGAAGTTCGATGTAGTCTCTTTTAAGCCTGAAACAACTATGAATACAGATCATGTAGAGAGATATAAGAAAAATGTTCTGTCAGTTACAAGGCAGTTTGCTTATTCAACAGAGAACCAGAATACACTGGATATGGTGCTATCCCTAAACGGGATTCCGAGTGTAGCAATAGAGCTGAAAAATCAGATTACCGGGCAGACAGTGGAGAATGCAAAGAACCAGTTTATGTATGACAGAAATGCCAAAGAGCTCTGTTTCCAGTTTAATAAAAGGTTCTTAGTCTATTTTGCTGTTGATTTGTATGATGTTGCGATGACGACCAAGCTGAACGGAAAGAATACTTATTTCTTACCTTTCAACCAAGGCTCAAACGGAGCCGGGAATGTAGGTGGAGCAGGTAATCCTGAAAACCCTGACGGATACTCAACTTCCTATCTTTGGGAACGAGTTTTGAACAAAGACTCTCTACTGAATATAATCCATAGATTCTTGCATCTCAGCGTTGGGAAAACAAAATCAGCAACTAATCTGATATTCCCTCGTTATCATCAATTGGATGTAGTAAACAGGATAATAGCAGATGTGAAAGAGAAGGGTTCAGGACACAGCTATCTAATTCAGCATAGTGCAGGCTCAGGGAAATCTAACTCCATAGCCTGGGCTGCTTATCGACTGGCAAGTTTGCATGATAGATTTAATTCGAATATCTTCACATCTATCATAGTTGTAACCGACAGAAAAGTTTTGGACAACCAGTTGCAGGAGACTATCTCCTCCTTTGACCATAAATTCGGATTAGTAGAGTCAATAGATGATAGAAAGACATCACAACACCTTAAGGATGCCATTAACTCAGGGAAGAAGATTATTATTACAACCCTGCAAAAGTTCCCTGTTATCTATGAGGAAATAGATGATAATACAGATAAACGCTTTGCTATTATAGTTGATGAAGCTCACAGCTCTCAGACTGGTTCATCAGCCCAGAAGCTAAAGACTGCCCTTTCTAATAAAAAAGATGCCTTGAAAGAATATGCACTAATTGAAAATCAAGATGAAGTTCAGAGAGAAGACTTTGAAGATAAGATTGTTAAAGAGCTGATTAGTCATGGAAAACATAAAAACCTGTCGTTCTTTGCTTTTACAGCAACTCCAAAGCAGAAGACGCTCGAGATGTTTGGCGAACTACAGAAAGATGGAACCTTTAGACCTTTCCATGTTTACTCTATGCGACAGGCCATAGAAGAGGGTTTTATCCATGATGTCCTAAGAAACTATATGACCTATGAAATCTGCTATAAAATAGCTAAGGATACACCTGATAATCCTGAGTTCGTGGAAACAGAAGCAAGAAAAGCTATCAAACGATATGAGTCATTCCATTCATATACCTTACAACAACAAACAGCGGTCATGGTTGAGACATATAGAGATAATACTGCCAGGAAGATTGGTGGTAAAGCCAAAGCAATGGTTGTTACCTCCTCACGCTTACATGCTGTTCGTTACTATATGCAGTTTAAGCAATACATAAAAACTAAAGGTTACAGCGATTTGGGAGTGTTGGTTGCTTTCTCGGGAACTGTATATGATAAAGGTGAGGAATACACCGAAGTAGGATTGAACCACAAGAAAAGTGGTGAAAAAATTAGCGAGAAACAACTTCCGGCTGCCTTCCGTAGTGACGAGTTTAACATCTTGATTGTAGCTGAGAAGTATCAAACCGGATTTGATGAACCACTCTTGCATACAATGTTTGTTGATAAGCCATTAGCAGGGGTTAAAGCTGTTCAGACGCTATCTCGTTTGAATAGAACTATGAAGGGAAAGAACGATACATTTATCATGGACTTTGTGAATAGTGCCGAGAGTATTAAGTACTCCTTTATCCCATTCTATGAAGAAACTATCCTTGATGAAGAGATAAATGTAAACCTGATCTATGAAACACAAACACTACTTCGTTTAATGAATTTGTATAATGACGAGGATATCGAGAAGTTTAATAAGATATATTACAAAACAGGGAAACAATCATCTACCGATTTAGGTAAGATTATGAGTATATTCAAGCCTATCCTGACTAACTACGACAGCTTAAATAGTGATAGTCGGTTCCAATTCAAAAAAGGTGTAAGGAACTTTGTGAAATGGTATGCTTATATAATCCAAATCACAAGGATGTTCGATAAAGGGCTTCAGAAAGAGTATAACTTCCTTAAATATCTGAGTAAGGTTTTACCTAATGAGAAAACAGAGAAGGTGAACTTAGAAGATAAAATCAAGCTTGAGTATTACAGGATTGATAAGACATTTGATGGAGATCTCTTCTTAGAACCAAGTGCTGAACCTATTATATTGAAAAATCCTAAGAATGTGGATGCCGGAAAGCAGAAGGACAAGAATAAAGAGTTATTGGATATTATCATTAAACAGATAAATGAACGCTTTGGCAGTATTTTCACTGAAGGCGATCGAGTCATTGTTGAGACTATGCTTGATAAAGTTATAACCACTGATAAGAAGATGAGAAACAAGTTGAAGCGACAAGCTAAGAATAATAATGCTGAAATCTTTCAGGATAGTATCTTTCCAAAGATATTTAAAGATATTGCCAATGAGTGCTATACAGAGCAAGTAGAAGCCTTCAGTAAACTCTTTGCGAATCAAGAGTATTATAATACCATTATGGATGAGATGGGTAAAGTAGCCTACCGAGAACTGAGGAATGAGGCGTAGTGATACAGGATTGGTTGGGTACGCGGACATCCCTGTCCGCACTCTTTTATGCGAGCTGGAAGCTCGCATACCCATAG
>JAVCCX010000358.1 GCA_030765245.1 Candidatus Zophobacter franzmannii
CTCTTGATTTGTAGGTGTAGGAGCAGGGCATAATTCATTGATATACACCTCAAAATCGTTTGTAAATATCGGAGTTGTCCACAAGTTATCCACAATGTTTTGTTCTCCTTCGTGGATAACTTCAATGCTTAGAACAGGGTTTACAAAATCTTGATATTGAACATAAACCACTGTATCTATGCAGGTTAACGAAATTATACTATTCAGACCCCCTTCGAACTGAATAACGCCATCAAGGCAGATTCTAAGCGAAGCTTCAGAGTTATCCACATCGGATGTGGATAAATTAAAAATTGATGTGTATATCTTCAATGAATCGTGTATAATTGTAGTTTCAACACTCTTTATCATAAGGTCAACTTCATGGACATTTCGATATCCGGGAGTCGGGTTTTGAGAGATAAGAAAGTCATCAGCACAAAGATTGGTATCATTACCATTGGGATTTCGATACAATGAAGACCCTTGAGAGGTATCAGGGGCAAAACTGACTCCAGCTACTTGATTATCATCAATCAGATTATTGGCATTATTCTCACCATATAAAATAGTATCTGTATAATCTCCCGAAGCAGATATTAGTCTGACACCATCAACAGCATCAGTCGCATTTTGAAGATTGAGGGTTGTATGTAAATGAGCATTATCAATAAATTCTTCTGCAATAAGGATATATCTACCGGGACGAATAAGAATGGCTGGGAAGGTGTAATCATGCACAAATTCATCACCACCCGATAGAATTTGCCAGCCAATAAGATTAATCTCTTCACTGCCATTATTATATAGCTCAATCCACTCATACCCCTCATCTGAGCTAATGGGATCATAGCATATTTCGTTGATAACAACTGAACAATTCGCATATACATATATACAAAGTAGCATCACAAGCAAGGATAGTGTTTTCATAGTGCCTCTAATCTAAGTAATTGAGTTTAGATTAATTAACCTAACTTAGATTTGTCAAAGAAATTATTTAGTAACCGCAGAGAGACCATGCTTTTTCACCATTAGCAAGGTCTCATCTTGCTCCAATATTCCAAAGGTAAAGGGAGAGGATTGCGATGGTGAGTGATGCTAATCAAAAAATATCCTTGCATATAATCAAAGCTAATGATTGATAAGAAATATTAAACAATTTTTGAAGGAGTTTAGGATGAAAAGAGTAGCAATACTATTAGCCGGTTGTGGGAACAGAGATGGTTCAGAGATTTATGAATCAACATTCACTGTACTGGCACTTTCTAAAGCTGGAGCTGAGATTGTGTTTGTCGCACCGGATAGGGATCAAGCTGAAGTTGATGACTATGTTAACAATGGGACAAAAGATGAAGCACGGAATATTCTCCAAGAATCAGCAAGGATTGCAAGAGGGGACATTAAACCTTTAAATGCGGTTAGACTCAATGATATTGATGCACTTATTATGCCGGGTGGGGCAGGTGTGGCAAAGAACTTTAGTAGTTTCTTTACTGAGGGTATTGAGGGAATCGTCAAACCCGATATAGCGGAATTCCTGACAAGTGTAAGAAATGCGGGTAAGCCGATAGGATCTATCTGTATTAGTCCGGTGATTCTAATGCTTTTGTTTAGAGACTCAGGGCTTAAAGTTACCACAGGTCTTGATTCGGAATGGGTAGAGAAAGCCAAGAAATTGGGAGTAGAGACGACCTTGAAACCTTCAACTGAGATTATTGTTGATGAAGAGATGAAGGTTGTCTCAACACCTGCTTTTATGAATGATGCAAGCTTTGCAGATGTTGCAATCGGGATAGAGAAATTGGTTAATAAGGTTTTAGAATTAGCGTAAACCTAAGGATTCACCCGAGCAATGGAGTTGTTTGGTATCCAACCTCCAAGTCCATTTGGAAGCTTTACCAAAACCCAACCTTTTTGTTCATTTTCAATAGAGATACTCATGCCTTCATGGATAGTAAACACTCTAGAAAAGTCTTCTCCAGGTCCGCTATGACCAACTGCTGTATCAGCAAAGAGAACAGCAGGTTTTTTACTATTGTATACGGTAGCTCTCGCAATTGTAATAAATAGATTAAGGGTGAAGAGGAAGAGTAATACTGTTAAAATAAATACAGGTATTGACTTCTCACTATGTCTGAACTTTAGCATTATCAAAAGAAGTACAGCGATAATGGCTATGAAGAGAAACAGAGTGGTCAGGGCTACAAAGTTTATCGTAAAGACTGCAAAAACCTTATTCCAAATCGAAGCAATGAACCCCGGGTTTTCTTCTATCTGTTTATCCTGGGTGAGTGAGAGGGCAAAAAGTAGATTATTCTGTGCCTGTTTATGTGCTGAATTGATGCGGAGTGCTCGCTTAAAGTTTAGAATAGCAGGACCGAGATGTCCTTCTCTGAAATGACAGTTACCGGCATTGAAATAGAGGTTAGCATTCACGATTCCTCTATCTATCAACTCACTATAATTTTCTAACGCTTTATCGAACTCTTTCTGGGCATAAAGGTCATTCCCTCTGATGAAAAGAGCATTATTGGACATTGGAATTGCAAATAGGGAAGCGGTAACAACAAGTAAGAGTAATGCTATATATCTTTTCATTTATTAACCTCAATGCTTGATTTTAAGACGACTTATTTCTTGAACAAGCTTCTTCAGGGATGAGAAATGGTTGTTGATTTGGGTACCTGTAAATCCACCAGGCATGAAACGAGCTTGATTGCAAATCTTGAAAAATTCACTGAGTTCAACTATGAGTTTTACTTCAACAGCTTTGTTTCTCATATTTGACATAATTTCCTCAGTTGTGAGTCCTTTGGGAATCCTAAGTTTATCTGTAAGGTATTGAATCAGACCATTATGTGCTGCTGCGTAAAACTCCGGGCGTCTTTTGTTTGCGTGGTCAGATGCAAGAGCCAAGTACTTTTTAAGAATCTTGGAGGCATTCTTTTGTCTGAGAAGATCAGCGTCACCGGCAAGTTTATCCTGCTCTCTAACATAGTAAAGTGTGATCGGGTATAGTGAGATAGAAATTATCACAAGTAACCAATACCACAGAGTTGAGAAGAAAGTTTTAAACATTGGAACGCGAGTGGCTGAAATGATATACTTGATATCTCTTCCTTCAAGATTAACTGAGCTCTGAACATACCCAACAGAGTTACTGAATCTTGAATCACCTTCTGTGACCTTTATGTTATACTGTTTAGTCTTTGGTCTCATATACTTTTTCAAAACTGGGTTAAAGTATGAAAACTCAATGGAAGGTAGTGTGTAATTACCTTTCTCCTGAGCAATAACGAGGTATTTAACAATCTTCTTCGCATTAGCAGTGTCCAAAGCCTCATTTTGAACTTCGGGAGTCATAACACGCATATTTTGAATTTCAGGGAATTCAGGAGCTGAGAATTGTGAGATATTGCCTGTACCTTTTATCTCTATAGTATATTGAAAAGAATCACCTGCTTTTAACTCAGTTTTGTTCATCTCTCCTGTGAGAGTAAATTTACCAATAGCCCCATTGAAAGAAGTCGGCTTACCAGCTGTAGGGAGTTCTTTAACATTGATATTAATCGGGGCATTACGAACAAGTTTTCTCCTCGGAGAACCTGTTGACCAAAAACTACCAAAGTCTTGACCGAGAGTCACTTCAAGTTCCAGGGTAGGAGCTGTAACTTTGCCGGTAGAGTTCGGCATCAGCTTCACTCTCTTTAACAGAATACCACGGTAATTTTTCCCATTGTACTCCTTGATATTCATCCGCAGTTCTCTTGCTGTATAAATTTCATCTTTCCCATAACCCGGATAGTCTTTTTCATCTGAGATGGACAATCCACTAACATTCTGAGTAGTGTACAAGGTGTAATCTACCTTTATTGGTTCACCTTTAAAGACAGATTTTTTATTCGGTTTAGCAACTAAGAAAGTTTCACCATCTGGAGAGCTTGTTTTGGCTGGTTCTTCGTAAAAATTATCAAACACTGAGCGTGATCTTCTGGTTCTTGCCTTACTTGTATTTGTCGTGCCTTTAACAACCTTAACTTGAATTGGTTTAGTATTATATGTAGAACCCTTAAAATCAAAAGATACAGCAGGAATTGTATAATCACCTTCTTTCCGAGGAGATAGAGTATATGTAAATGTCTTTGTAAAACTTGTAGTTGTTTTACCGTTCACCCAACTAAATGAAGACTGAGTCGAACTCCGTGTATCAAGAAGTGAGAAACCGGGGACAGTGCGGAGACTTGGGGTTGAAACCTTGTTCCCATCTTCACCTGAGACAATAACCTTATAGTTTAGTTGATCTTGTAAACCTATAGTATCACTGTTTACTGAACTTGCGACTTTCAGGTCAGATGAGAATAGGGGTACTAATATTAGTCCGATTAATCCAATTAATAATATCAACTTCTTCATTTTATATCTCTTTTATTATGCAATTTATAACGAATTTATACGATATATTGAGAGGGCAAGAAAAATATCAATTATTCTACCAGTATTTACCTTCAGCTCTACCGCTTGCCTTGGCTTTCTTCTTCTCTTTTAAATCATTTTGTTCTTGTTCTTGAAGAGCTTTCAACTGTTCTTCTGCTTCTTTTTGTTTATCTAGTTCTTCTTGTGATTGTTTCTGTTGTTTTTGCTCTTCTTTTTTCTCTTGCTTCTCTTCTTTCTTCTCATCTTTATTTTGTTCTTGCTTCTGCTGTTGTTGTTGCTGCTGAAGCATTTGCTTGGCAAGCTCGTAGTTTACCTTCACATCTTTATTTTTAGGGTTTGCTTTAAGTGCTTGTTTGTAAGATTCAATAGCCTGTCCGTAATCTTCATTATTATAATAGATGTTGCCGATATTGTGTAGAACTTTGTCTTTATCTTTAAATTTAGAATTTCTTAAGGCAGATTGATAAGCTGATAGAGCTTCTTCTGTTTTACTGTTTTTATAATATGCGTTACCAAGGTTATATTGCAGTTTCGGATCAGTTGGATCTTTAATGGCATTTTCATTGAAGCTTTTCTCTGCCTTCTCAAACTTCTGTTTTGTATAATGTTTCTTCCCTGCATTATTACGGAAGAACTTACCAATATTGAAGAGACCTGCATTTAGAAAAATGACAGTAAAAGTTATCATTAGAGTTAATAGTATTTTCTTCATATTGACCTCACGAGATAAATCTTTCGCGTTTGTATTTCTTGTTAACAGAGATTACCGGCTCAATACTCAAAATGAGTAAAACTAAAATTACAAACCACTTATACTGGTCTTTGAAGCGTTTGAACATCTTGGAACTGTATTTATTCTTCTCAAGCCCCTGGATTGTTCGGAGAATTTCAAATATCTCGGTTTGCTTTGGTGTTATGATATAGAATCTACCACCGGTTGTCCCGGCTATTTTACTCAAAGTCTCAGTGTCCAATCGGGACATTACAATCTCACCATTATCGTCTTTTACATATTCAACAGTTCCATTTTCATTAGAAATTGGGATTGGACTCCCTTCCGGTGAACCAATACCCAAGGTGTAAACAGTAATACCATTCTTTCTCATCTCTTCAGCTAATTTCAGGCCTTTCTCTTCTAAGTCCTCACCATCACTTACGCGGATAACAAGTTTATGTTTAGAATCATCAGGGAATACTTCTGTAGCTTTTTTAAGTGCTGCACCAACATTGGTACCGTAAACTGGGATAAACTCAGTATCAAGTGTATTCAGGAACATCTGAGCTGCGCCGTAGTCATCAGTTAAAGGACATTGAACATGTGCTACACCTGCAAAAGGTATAAGAGCAACTCTATCTCCATTAAGTTGATCTATGAAAAGTGAGATTTGATCTTTGGCTCTATCAATTCTGCTGGGAGAAATGTCAGTTGCATCCATGCTTTTAGATACATCAATACACACTGCAATATCGATTCCTCTTCGTTGCACATCGTGAATC
>JAVCCX010000398.1 GCA_030765245.1 Candidatus Zophobacter franzmannii
AAAGCTGGAGATAAAATACCAGCTGATGGCCGTATCGTTGAATCAAAAGATTTTAAAATAAATGAAGCAAGTCTTACAGGAGAATCAGAAGCAGTTGAAAATGATGGTAAAAACGGGCTTAACTTTACAAACGGTGAAAAGCTATTCCTCGACTTTGCTTTTAACCCAACAAGCCGAATCTCAGGTAATTTCACATTAAATGTCCTAGGTAATATAGTTGACCTTCCAATGGATCAATACTATGGTAAGCGTGGAGAATCTTATGTTTCAGTTGCAACTGAAGAAAATGAGCAAGGGATAGATGTTCTCTCATCCAAAGATATTACAGATAATGAACGAGTAGAAATTTACAGCTTTGAAGCAAAATATAAAGCTGATCTGTTCGATTTCACAGCCTTTTATCATGTGCCTCGCTTCCATTGGGGTTATGAAGGTGACTTCTATGGTCTTATGAAAGAGGCCACTGATATGGGAGGTATGGATATCTGGAATGCCAAAGCACCTTATGGTATCGAATTTACCGGCAAAAAAGGATTGAAAGGTCTTACCGTTATTACCGGACCTGAAGTTTACTGGGGAGCAAAACCTAAAGCAATGGTGAAGTACGACTTTGATTTCCTAGGCTCTGAATGGACATTTATTCACTCTGAAGACTTCTCACAAGCAGATGCATCTGCTACAGCAACCGAAGCAACAGAGAAAGCTACCAGACAAACAGCTCTCTCGTTTGAAACAGATTTCGGAGCAGGTGTTACACTACAGGTCGGATACCTTATCTCCGGTACAGAAAAAATTGATGAAGAATACTCCTACATGGATGGAAATGAAATCTATAAGGATGAGATAGAATTTAAAGATACTCAGGGAACAAAAGCGAGGCTGTCATTCAGTTTGGGTGCTGCTCTGATAGACTTTTCAGCTAATTACTCCGGTCTTGTTGCTGATGGTGGGGATGCTTTAGTTGAAAGAGAATCCACGATGCCATACTCAAGCTTAGGTAATAAAATCGTTTATGAAGCAGGAATGCTACTTCCCTTTGGAAATGTCTGGTTGCTTCCTCGTGCTATGTACAGGACAAATCTACTAGAAGCTATGGAAGTTACTGATGCCTCTATGGATGGTACAACTTTCTATACGGGAACAACTCCAAGAAACAGAGATAGTGACCCATTTGCAGTCCTGGGAAATAGAGAGACATTATCAGGTGAGTTATTCCTGACTTATGACCCTACTCCAGGTAGTTATTTCTATGCTTGGAATAGGGATGATAAAGAAGATGCAAACTTAGCATTTACAATAGGTGGCAACTATACTGAATACAAAGCAGACACTGATGCCCACCTCTTCTATTATCAAGAGGGAGAAACAAACGCTCCGTTTGGAAGTGGTTTACTGTCAGTTGAAGAATGGCTTGCTAAGGGAATCTTTATTATGAATCCAATTCCAAACTTCAAGAGTATAATTACTCTTGAAGCCGGACAACAGCAGTCTACCGGTAATCCTGATGGTGAGGTAACAGAATTCTATTCTATTGCTACAAAGTTCATAATCAACAAGAAACACTATATCGAAGCCTATGCCAAGAAAGATGCCTGGGGACCTTATGACTGGTATCGACAGTTCAATATTACATATCCTTACCAGTATAAACTGGATTACTCACTGCTTATTGATAACCTTTTCGATATAGAGAAATCAAGTCGAATTGGTATCAAAGCACTCTTCAGAAATTTAGATGAAAAATCCCCAATCAACGAAGGTGATGGAATTGATAATGATTATGAATTCCAGACCGGAATTTACTACAGGATAGAGTTTTAAGGGAGGTTAAAATGAAAATAAATAGATTACTTATAGTATTATCAGTTATTGTTGTTACACTTATTTCCGGTTGTGATGTTAAGAACGGGATTACCTCCACGACTTTAGAATTGCCTACAGGATCTACACTGGATCTTTATTCCGTTAATGAAGGAGTCCATCCGAATACAGATATCTTGGATAACCCCGACAATCCATTTGCAGGTGCAAGTCTTAACATGGAGAATGTATGGGATTTTAATGATGAAAGCCCCTCTGCTATCTCTCGATTCTACCTTTGGGGTACCATGTTAGCTAAAATTCCTACAGGAGAGTATCAATATCTCATAGCAAAATCACTGCATGAGATTTATACTGAAAGTGGAAGTGTGAACGCCAAAGAACAGGCAAAGAAAGCTTATCGTGCTGTTTTAGACCATTTTTACGATTCAGTAACCTGGTGGAATGCTCCGTGGATTGTTGAAGATACTTATTATGCTGTCATTCTTCGTGATCTCGTTGGTGAAGCTATGTATAATCCCTCTGAGATGAATCTGATGCCTTTGTATTCTGATCCTGTTCTTGCCTTAGCCGACTTGAGTGAATGGGGATATGTCTATGACTTTGAAGCAAAAAAAATAACGAAATGGCAATAGGAAAATTTAATGAATAAACTGATAACAACTATCATTGCTTTCGTACTTATCTTAGGATTATCTGCGGAGATAGGTGATGTACTCTGGGAAGAGAACTTTGATAACCTTGATAATTGGATAATTGAAACCGGCAACGGTTCCTGGGGTTGGGGAAATGCAGAACTCGAGTATTACTCTGCTGATAATGTAGATATTGCTGAGATACCGGGTGAAGAAGGTAATAATGGACTTAGAATTACTGCCCGTAATGAAGCGGGTCCCAATATCGTAGACCAATGGGGTAACCCATTGAACTATACATCCGGTAGACTTAATACAAAATCAAAGATCTCAATCCAGTATGGCGTGATTGAAGCAAGAGTATTAATCCCTGAGCTAAATCTTGGCGGATGGCCCGCAGTTTGGCTTCTCGGAACAAGTAACCTAGGTTGGCCTTCCTGTGGTGAAATAGATATGATGGAGATGGGAGCTAAACAGTCTTTCCGCAATCTCCATGACACCCATAATGGTGGGAATAGTCAGGATAACTCAACTGTTAATCAATCAGTTGCTGCAAATGCTTTATTCTACTCAGAAAATTCCATTACACCTGAAAATCCCAGTGGTGCTGCAAGTACTTCATATGATCCAAATGATGTGAACTGCCGCCCATATTATAGCTACAACCCTTCATTAACAGGTAGATTCATAACTTATAGAGCTTATTGGGATGATACAAGTCTTCGATTCACTGTCATAGACAATGATGTTGAATATGACTTGTATGAACAGGAACTATTATTTGATGAATCCTCAACCGAGTTTCAGGATCCATTCTATCTGGTAACGGACCTTGCCATAGGTGGTTTATTCACAGATGCTTTCGGGCTTGATGGTTCCGGAGCTCCGATATCCATGCCATTACCTGCTGAGATGTATGTAGATTATATTAAAGTTATGGAATGGAATGATATGGGCGAAGTACATGTTGGGCCACCTGAATTTCAGTATGAATCATTTGGGATATTCACTGACAACACTACTACTTACAATAATTTTGAAGTAGGAGTTGATGCCGAGATATATGTCTGGGAAGGCACATTGTCTGAAGGGAACATTGCTCCTTATGAAGGAGATAATGGTATAACCTGGACGACTACAGGAGCTGGGTGGTTTGGAGCTGGCATCATGTCATTGCAACCTACAAATCTCCTCAACTTCGGTGATGGTTATCTTAAATTCCATATCGATATTCCGGCACATATTAGCTTTCAAATCGGAATTATCGATGCTTGGGGTAATCAATCGTATGTCAATTTCCCTGCCCATCAGACAACTTATGGACTAGTTCGAAACGGACAATGGGGACAGGCCTCTATTCCCGTAGATGATCTTCGGGGTGAGCTTATTGACCTGAGAATGCTTAGTTATGAATTTGTAATCCTTGAAGTGTCTGGAGCCCAATGCGAGTTCGCTATTGATAACATTTATTGGGATGGTGGAACTGTTTCAAATGATGAAGAAACTGCTGAAATTAGCAACTTTGAATTGAATCAGAACTACCCTAACCCATTTAATCCTTCAACAACTATCTCATATAACCTTAATGAGAAAAGCTTTGTTGAGATAGAAATATACAATCTTAAGGGACAGAAAATAAACACACTGCTTTCAGATAATAGAGCAAAGGGAAACCATTCTGTTGAATGGGATGGTAAAGACCAAAGTAAGCACCATGTTAGCTCTGGAGTGTATTTCTACAAGCTAAAGGTTAATGATCAATCAAGTATGAAGAAGATGATTCTACTTAAATAAAACAATCAAGCCTGTTGAAAAATTAGCAGGCTTTTAACATTTGATATGTATCATATCATAATTATTAAATTCCTGAGGAGGATGAAATGAACAATAGAACTAGATTACTTATTATGTTTGCTGTTATCTTAATGATCACAACAACGGTTTTTGCGCAAAATGCACCTATTGATTTTGAAACAGGTGGTTATGGAATGAACTGGACCTGGGCAGTTTTTGAAAATGACACTAACCCACCATTGCAGATCATAGATAATCCAGATGCAACAGGTATTAATACTTCTACAACTGTAGCACAATTCACCGCCTTGCAAGCAGGACAACCTTGGGCCGGAACAGAATCTTTACACGGTGCTGATATCGGAACTTATACTATCGATGCTACTAATAGTACTATTAAAATATTGGTTTGGAAACCCGTAATAAGTGATGTCGGTATAAAACTTGTAAAACCTGATGGTTGGGCGCTTCCAGAAGTAAAGGTAGCAAATACTGTTACTAATGCCTGGGAAGAACTTGCTTTTGATTTCTCTGGCCAAATGGAAACAGGATTTGATCAGATTGTGGTCTTCCCTGATTTTGACTTGGTTGGCAGAACTCAAGATAATGTTTGCTATTTTGACAACCTCACATTTTCAGAGCAAGGTGCTCCACCCGCAGGACCAGAGGCTCCTGCTCCAACACCTACATACAATGCAACTGATGTAATCTCCCTTTTTAGTAATGCCTACACAAATGTAACTGTAGATACATGGTCTGCAGTTTGGGACGATGCAAATGTAAATGATGTTCAAGTTGAAGGCGATGATGTAAAGCTTTACACAAGTCTTGTAGTCGCAGGAATCGAATTCACTTCTTCAACAATCGATGTTAGCGGAATGAATTATTTCCACATGGATTTCTGGACTCCGGATCCTACAGCTGCTCCTGCAATTTTCAAGATCAAATTAGTAGATTTTGGTGCTGATGGGGTATGGGGAAATGATGATGTTGAACAAGAGCTGGAATTTGATGCAAGCACTCTTTCTACAGAAAGCTGGGTTAGTTTTGATATCCCGCTTACAGATTTTACCGGATTAACCACTACAAACCATATTGCTCAATTGATTATCTCTGGTGATCCAAACACTGTCTATATTGATAATGTATATTTCTTAAATGGTGCAGTAAGCATTCATGAAGAGATTAACATGCCAACCGGCTTGTTGAGTAATAACTATCCAAACCCATTTAACCCTGTTACAAATATCAGCTTCTCTATTTCGGAACCCGGCCAAGTACGCTTAGATGTTTATAATGTAAAAGGGCAATTGGTTGATACGCTTATTGATAGCCATAAAACTGGTAACACCTACAACGTATCATGGAACGCAGATACAGTAACATCAGGAGTCTATTTTTACCGATTATCTTTAAATAATAAAGTTATCGACACTAAAAAAATGACCCTGCTTAAATAAGAAATTAAGCCTGCTGAGAAATCAGCAGGCTTTTTTTATTGATTGTCAAATCTGTTTTTATTTCTTCCTAAGCATGTACTCTTTCTTCTGAAGATAATCATAGCGTAGATTTTTACCAGGCTGAAAATTGAAAGCCATTATTGAATCATGACCCTCTTTCATGGATGCGTAGTCTGCAAAATCAAGTGTTCTAATAACAGCAGCAAAGACTCTGATTGCACCAGAATGGTCAGCAAGAACAAATCTATTGCCAAGATTTTTCTTTAGAAGTTCAATAAAACTAAAAGCAATTCTCCAATCTGATTCCAGCAATGTTTCACCTTCTGGGAAATGGAAGAACCTATTCTTGAAGTATTTCTTTACTTTAGATTTTAACTCCTCTGGTGTTCCCCCCCATTCGTCTTTATAAATCTCAATTGTCTTTGCAAAGATATCTTTTTTAAACTTATGAGTTAATGATCCATATTTTTGGGAGTTTAATCCATATAGTGGATTGAAGGACAGGTTGGTATATCCAGCTTCCTGTAGAAAATATCTGGCTGTCTGCTCTGTGTTTTCTGATTCACTACCATATACTGGAATCGGCTTATCCTTACTCCATGACCACAAGGAGAAATTATGTTTCTCAAGACAATCAACTACTACTTTGAAATCCTTGCCAAGTTCTTTTGCAGTGTTGATTCCGTCTTCATGAAGATAGTTGCCTTCTGAACCAGGAATACGCCTGTTATTCGCCCAACTATCCCAATACCCAGAACCTACAAACACAGGATTACTTCCACCTGACTCATGATTAGAACGTCCATGTCTAACAAGAATTACTTGAGTTTGATTTATAGGTACATAGGCTTGAGGGTAGAGTGGTAGTGCTTTACCATTAGGTAACCAGATGAGACCCTCCTGCATTGTTAAACCACTGCCATCATCCAGAAGTCGCCCTGTTTTTCTTCGTTTATCTTTCTCATCAGTTGCCATATCATCAGCAAGAACCAGTTTCGTTCTGTATCTTGTCATGTTTGAACCTATATGGGGAATGTTTTGAGGACAGAGTCCATTAGTGAACCTTCTCAGGGTGAACACATTCATCATCAGCCGTTTGAAACTATCATTCTTTATCAAACCATTCCAGGCAAGGAAGAACAGGTGGGGATTACCACCCGAGAAGTAATTGTTTATAAACTCATATTTCCTCTTTATATAGTTACTTGGCGTAAAGTTTTTATCCATTGAGAGTATGAAGAAATAGATTCTTTTACCAAGATACTTTAGATTCTTTATTAAATCTGGAGTTACACTATTTTCTGTTAATCCGGATTTTCCTTCGTATACCATATTGAGAAACTTTATATCATTTGTAACAGATTCCATAGTATAGCAAATATGGAACTCACGATGTTCACGTTTTGATATTTCAATGTTTACTAATTCTTTCGATTCTATCGTTCCATTTTCCTTTTTCATTGACAACCTCCAATCATTAAGCCTAAGTATATATTAGTTTACGGCAGTATTTTGGCAATAAAAAAAGAAGGTTTTTTAAAGACATTTACAGGTATCCTTCTGAGAAATAATTCTCCTGTATATTCTGATATCAAGTTTTTTACTCATTGAATAACTATGATATCTTTTGAATTATTTCTAACGCAATTATTAATCTCGGAGTTTCTAATTCGAATACGGACATAACATATTTGAGGAGCCTAAAAATTGTAACTTCCAATTCTCAGTTGAGTAGGTAATTGTTAGTCCTTTAAGAACCGGAACCATGTTCGATTCAATATCTGACGCCCCTTCTTAAGTGGAAGCAATGGAATAGTTATTTCACATCCATTTTTAGACAACTTATTGTAGTCATCCAATTTATTTCAGTTACTACCGCTGCAATGGTATTCCCACGCTGTTACCTCTGAGTTGAAAATTGATACAAACTACTCTATCAAACCTGTGTGTCCTAATATGTGTCCAGTAGTTAATCTGATTGATGAACATTAAGTGGCGTAAGTTATTGATAATTAAATGGAGCGGGTTACGGGAATCGAACCCGCGACAACCAGCTTGGGAAGCTGGTGCTCTACCAGCTGAGCTAAACCCGCTCACAAGTATTTATTTCTGCATTAATCATACGGATGTCAAGTCAATATTTGAGTAAGTGTATCTTAAGACCTTTTAACCATCACAATATAGTCCGGTAACTCATCGAAGCCGTACTTCTTATATAGATATCTTGCAACCGGATTCGACTCGTGTACTTCTAATTTTGGTTGCAATCCTAATTCTCTAGCAAATTCTAAGGCAGGTTCAAGAAGAAGTTTTGATAATCCTTTACCTTGATATTCAGGATGTATCGTCATGTGATGAGTATGCATTCTTCTTCCATCGTTGGTCAACCATACTGTCCCGACAAGTCTATCTTGATCCATCAGAGTAATCATCTTGCCACCCATTTTGAGAGTGTTAGCAATTATTTCAAAGCTATCGCAACGAGCAGGATTTGCAATCCCTGTTAAAACCCAGAGGTCAGTAATTTTCTTGAATATGTCCTGATTGAATTCTGTTGATATGTGCATTCACTCCTCTTTTTAAAAATTGAGAAAAGGCAGGCATAAAGCCTGCCTTTAATATCTTTGGATTATAATCCCTTAATTTCTTTAAATTTCTCAAGTCCTGTTCTGAAGATGAACATTGCTTTCGCCAGATCATTCTCATTGAGAATATAGGCAAATCGGACTTCACTGAGTCCAGCACCTGGAGTTGCATAGAAACCGGCAGCTGGAGCTACCATAACAGTTTCATTATTCACATTGTATTCATTGAGTAACCAGATGACAAACTCTTCAGCGTTAGGAATAGGCAGTTTAGCTACAATATAGAAAGCACCTTCAGGTTTACGGCACATAATACCATCAATCTTTTCAAGTTCTGCAAAAACTAAGTCACGACGGTTTTTATATTCAACTTTTACGGTGTCAAAGTAAGATTGAGGAAGGTCAACGCAGGCAGAAGCCGCCATCTGATCGATAGTTGGTGGACATAGCCGTGCTTGAGCGAGTTTCAGCATATTAGCCATGAGCTCAGCATTACGGGAGATAACACACCCGATACGAGCCCCACAGGCGCTATAACGTTTAGATACACTATCTACCATTATCGCTCGATCTTCTACTCCAGCAATCGTGAGAATACTTGTTGCTTCTGTGTTATCGTATGTGAATTCACGATAAACCTCATCAGAGATTATGAACAGATCATTCTCTTTTGCAATCTCAGCAACCATTTCAACCTCTTCGCGACTGTAAACCTTACCGGTAGGGTTCCCAGGGTTGCAAATCATGATTGCACGTGTTTTTTCAGTAATAAGAGCAGTGATTTCTTTTTCTTAGGTAAGGCAAAACCATCTTCAACTTTGGTCGTGATTGGTCTAATCTTAACGCCTGCCATGCCTGCAAAACCATTGTAATTTGTATAGAATGGTTCTGGAATAAGAATTTCTTCACCAACATTACAAACAGCTGTTAAGGCAAAAACAATTGCTTCGGAACCAGCAGTAGTAACGATAATATCATTTGTATCAAGAGCAATGTCATGCTTTGCATAATACCTTACCAAATTCTTCCGATAAGGTTCCAGTCCCTGGGATGGACCGTAGGCTAAAACCTTAGCATCGAAATTATGGTATACATCCATCATCGCTTTTGGTGTTTCAATATCAGGTTGTCCGATATTAAGATGGTAAACATGGTGACCTTTCTCTTTGGCTGCATTTGCATAAGGCATCAGTTTTCTGATAGGCGATGCCTGCATCATTTGAACGCGTTCTGAAATCTTCATTTCTTTTGCACTCCTAGATTTAGATAAAATTTTTGCTACTATTAAAACACTTTATTTTTGAGCAAGTTTTTTCTTAAAGATTGTAATAGGATTAAAACAGCTCAGTTAATCTCCTCGTTCCGTTTATTCTCGCTATTCGTAATCTTTGTGGTGTAAACCGCGTTGCTTACTATCCCCGAGCTCACATAGATCGTTAAGGTGACAGCTTCATCTCTGGCACAATAACAAGTCGGGTCATTTAGAACTATCTGTATACAACAATAGACCGGATAAACCGGTCTATTGAAGATATGTTTATAGAGTTTACGAACTTTCTTCTTAATTATCTTTTTATCTTGATATTTATTGAAATATAGTGACAAGAAGTTTAATGATATTCTAACTTGTCCTAAGTTATGCCGAAATAGATAGAAATTTGCAACATAAAGGGAAGGATTATGAAACAAAGATCACAATATTTTATTCTGAAGTTCATCTTAGTAGTTGTTATAGGATTACATTTTTCCCCGAATTTGGTTTATGCAAAAAAACTACAACAAAGACTTTAAACTGGGCAACTGGAGGAATTAATATATATATCCAGCCATACCCAAAGTATCATACAGGTACGGGTCAACGAGATTATATATCTTATGATTTACAGGGGAAACCAATAAATCAAGACTTGTACAAAATGACTTTTGATGATAATCTGTTATACCTTTTAGACAATGAGCTGATAGTTAACAATTATTCATATGGTAGCGTTAGTAAAGATGATAAAGTTGAAATCATAGAAAAAGATGTATATATAAACAACAAAATTGCTAAAGGGAGACTGTTGAGTAAGGAATTTAGAGTCTCGCTTAGTTCTCCACATTATTTTTCATCTGCGAGAGTAGGCAGTCATTCTATATTTGTAGCGCCTGGATCTTCTACAACTTTTTCTGACACTGAGGAGTTCATGGGTGTTTACATTTACAACTACCAAATTGGTGATATAAATGTTTCGATTAGCCAAGATACTTTAACTGTTAATGATAAGAGTTATGGGTTTTTGAAAGAGAATTCAATTGTTATCATAGAGGAAGGTGTAGTTTATATTAACGATGAGACTAAGATTAAAGAAGTTGATATAGATTTGATTACTGATTTATAATGTAGAAAATGACCATTAAGTTAGCTCGCATAAGCAATCACAAGGTAAAAGGCTTAAAGATGCGGACAGGATGTCCGCGTACCCGGCAAACACCATTCACAAGGTGACAAGATAAGTGGATTGAACTTGCAATATATCCCATAGCTTGGAGTTCACTATGTTCGCTTGGAGGCGTGTAAAGAATTAGCTCGCTTCCATACGAGCTTTGCGAGTTCGAAGCTAAACAGAAAAAGACAATTCCCTAAACCACCACTTTCAAGTGGTGGATAGAGCAACACATGCCCCCCTTTCCCGCCATTTCCCTGAATAGGAAATGGCGGGAAAGGGAAGAATATAATTATCTCAAGCCACCAACTGAAGTTGGTGGTTCGGGGAGTTGTGCCAAACTGTATTACTGGTCAAAGCTTAAAACACGGGGACATAAGGAACATCGTGGACTAAGTGAGACTTTGGGTGCCACCTCTCATTCCTTGCACCAAAGCCAAGTTTAAAAAAGCCCGACAGCATTGTCTGGCTTTTATATATTTCGTACTTACAAACTTACTTCATAAGTATCATTTTACGAGTTTTGGTATAACTACCAGCTTTAAGTTTATAGAAATAAACACCACTGGCAACACTCTTTCCATTAAGGTCTTTTCCCTTCCAGATGATACTATGTTCACCAGGAGTAAGAGTTTCATTTACAAGTGTCCCAACAAGCTGTCCCCTCTGATTATAGATACTTAGAGTAGCATATTCAGATGTTTTCAAGTTGAAACTGATTGTGGTTTTAGGATTGAAAGGATTAGGGTAGTTGGCTGATAGCTCTGTAACAACTACAGGATTTACCGCTCCATCATTGGCTGTTGGAATCAACGCACCAGTGAACACTTCATCGAACATCATATAATCTACAGTAATTTCATTTGGATTACCTATTAAGGTATTGAAGTTAACTGAGAATACAGGTGTGTCAGTGTTAATTTCATTGTTGCTAAATCCACCAAGATAAAGAATCCCATCATTCTGATCATTAGCCATAATCTGAAGTCCCGGTAAGTCAGTATTTACACCAACAAACTGAAGTTCTTGCGCATTATAGGTCAATTTCATCCCGGTTGAGAAGAATGCATCTTCACAATAAGCGTCCAACCGGATTCCCTCTCTATTTGCGATAAGAGGAACCTGCATTGGAGCTGGCATTGATCTATTGGCTTGATCCGGATAATTACCTGATGGGTCACCAATAACAATAGCAGTGAAATCTCTTGAATAGATACTATTCAGAGTGATAGTAACATCCTCTGGTGTGAATTTCCAATCACCGTTAGGGAATTCAGAGATTAGGTTGATAGCATATTGAACCATCAATGCTGAATCATAGGCATCTGCAATATCATCACCACTCACATCTGCTGCTGCTATCTGAGAGCTATTAAATGCCAAAGTATTTAAGGCATAACGAGCTGTCATAGATGCATCAAATGGAGTCACTGTCAGGAATGGAATCTCATTCTCATTACTAATAGCAAAGGTGTATTCACCTGCATACATAGATGGGAATGAATAAGTTCCATCGAGAGCTGTGATGACAGATTCATCTTCTATTCCAGTCACTGCAACCGAAACACCTTCTACAGGAACTGCTTGATTGTAATAGTTAATAGATCCACTTAGGATATATTTGTTCCTTACAGTGAATACACCACCCAGTTGGGTTACTGGAATTGTGGCATCATTCATCACAAAGCCATTGAAGCCGATATTTCCTGTCTCAAAGTCGCTTTCACCTGTATTCACATCAAATACTACATTGATGAGAGTTCCGTCCATTGTAAGAGGGGATATGCTATAACCACTAACATCAATTTGTCCGGGGATGGAGTTATTATAATTAACACTCCAGTTCTCAGACAATGTTCCGATTTGAGAGACATCTGCAGCTGAGAGAAGAGTAGGGTCATAGACCATGCTAAACTGCCATGCTATGAATCCAAAGATAGAATGAGCATTTGTTATTGTAACCGGTACCATAACCTGTATCCCCGCTTCACCATAGGTATCTACAGCTTCGGCAGTTACAGGTCCAACCATCACCCTTTCAGGTGCATAGACAGTAACAGGAGTGTTTACTCCATCATCTATCACCCCGTAGATGTAGTAGAGACCATAAGTCACACCACTAACATCCCAAGTATATGAGTCTGTTAGTGAATCTTCGTATATACCTGTAGTTATCTCTGTTCCATCAACACCCATTTCAGTGGTATAGCCAAGTGTGATAACTGCATCATCATCAAGGTCATAATCAGCCCAGCTGATAGAAACGGTTGTAGGATTAAGAGTTAATGCAGATGGGGTTAGCATTTCTAACTCTGGAGTAAGATTTGTTAAGACAGCACCGCAATCAATCTCAACCATCATTGGAGAAGTATAGTCAACAGAACCGGGAGTTAAAACAAAAAGTTCATCTCCGATATCTGTTGTTGTCCCCCACCAGTTCATTGTCATATCTACATTAGCAGTTGAGTTCAGCACAACCGCTTGAGCGGTCAATGAGCCAATGTCATACTCAATTTCTGAGATTCTACCATTGTATGAATATATAGAATATCCATAACAGTAAACACGCATACTCGTTGCTGTTGATGAACTGTTAACTGTAAACCAGGTATTATAATTTGTATCACTTACTTTGATTTTGTTCTTGTGTATGACCAGATACTAGTTCCACTTGTATCATAGGCGTAGAAGTAGTAATCATCTGAAGATCCATCATGGTCAGCATATCCAGACGCATGAAGTCTGGTTATTAAATTCAAAGGTAGCATAGTGGTATAAAAACCGGAATAGCTACCAGTTGAATATAGCTGGTTGGTTGGAACTTGTTCAATTACAGTATAACTCTGAGGGTTAACCCCATTCCCCATAATATTACATATATTCACAGTTACAAATGCCTCACCAAGCATAATTACTCCGGCATTACCATTTCCTGTAATGTCACAACCATCAACAATCCCATCAATAGGTCCATTCAAATGAACACCAAAGATCCCATTATCATTTATGGAGCAATCCAGCACAGTTATCACTGAACCTGTTGACGAAGCTTCAACTAAAAGACCGTCAACATCATTGAATGAGATTGAGCAGTTTGTTAAGGTAAAGCTTGAGTTCAGGGCATCAACACCTGATTCAAGCTTACTAATAATCCTAGAGTTTTGCAGAGTTGTATTGCTGTTAGAAACGATTTTAACACCGCTTTCATCATTATTAGCGGAGAATAGATTGTTTGCTTGAACAATACCATTTGCTGCAATGGAAAGACCGTCAGTACCGTTATTCTGTAGAACAACATTGGTTAATGAAGTCTGGCCGGACCAGGAGTCATCAACAAATATACCTTCGCTATAGCATTCTTCTACTATTACATCTTCAAGTGTAATGTATTTGCCATCAACTGTTAGTCCCTTGGTTGCATAACGGACTATCAAGTGATCTGCTGATGAATAAACACTAGCAGTGTTACTATGCGTTACTCCATACCAGTCACCTGCTTGTGGATTTTCTTCCCATGAAGTGAAGATAACAGGGTCTGCTTCTGTTCCACTAATTAATAACTGACCATTGTTGAAGAAATCAACATCACCAAAGCCATCATTGGCAACATCAATTTTCAAGAACGAAACAGTTACACCTGCGTTTATTGTGAGAGTAATATCTATATCAATATAGACATCACCAGTGATTAGCATATCGCTATTCCAAACAGTGTTTTGACTTATATGACCTGAGAAGGCAAAGGCAATTGAGCTTAATAATACAAGAGCAGTAAGAGTCTAGTTAGAATTATTGAAGAGAAATGTGGGTACTTTTGAAAAGACTCCTAACTCATTAACAATATAAATTTATCATTGACAGAGAATTTCAGCATCTATCCATGGCTGTAAACACAAAATAGTATTGTTGCTAAGGTTTTATGAATACAGAAGTGTGAGGTAAAATGAGCAGAATATTCAGCAGTAAAAACGCAAGATTCACAGTAATCAGGTAGCGTTTAATCAGAATGGAATGGTCACCTACTGGTGATTTCGAAGATTCTCCAAGTCAAGTATTCCTTAATCGAATAGAAGACGACTGTAAAGTTCATTATGTGAATACAGACAATATGATTATCCTTACCACTGCCGACCTTCATCTTGAATATACAAAAGATGAAAAGAAGTTCACTTCAAAGAACTTACAAATATGTATTGATGTAAATGAGACGCGCTGTATATGGTCTCCCGGTCTGAAAAACATTGGCAATTTGAAAGGTACAACCAGAACCTTAGATGATACAAACGGTGAAGAATTAGTCCTTGAAGACGGAATCATCTCAAGAGATGGTTGGTCTTTAATAGATGACAGCAAGACACTTGTCTTTGATGAAACCGGTTGGATAAAACCAAGAAATAATCCCAAGAACATAGATTGGTATTTCTTCGGATATGGGCATGATTACAAAGATGCTCTGAAAGAGTATACTGAAGTTGCCGGGAAAATACCTATCCCTCCAAAGTATGCATTTGGCTACTGGTGGTCTCGATATTGGAATTATTCTGAATCCGAATTCAAGCAACTCGTTAATGAGATGAATGATTATCAAATCCCACTCGATGTGGCAATTATAGATATGGACTGGCATGAGACTTATGGATTAAGTCGGCACTCACAGAACTACGCTCCAGACGGAAGTATTGAAGGCTGGACCGGGTACACATGGAATAAAGACCTTTTTCCAAATCCAAAGGCTTTTTTGAAATGGTTACATGAACGAGGACTGAAAGTAGCACTAAACCTACATCCGGCCTCCGGTATTGCACCTATGGAAGAGCAATATGAAGAGTTTCTTAAAGAAGATGGGACTAAAGATCCCAAGGGATATATAGCCTACAAAATGGCAGATAAAAAGTGGAAAGACACATACTTTAAGTTGATTATTAAGAAACTTGAGGATGAAGGGGTTGATTTCTGGTGGTTGGATTGGCAACAGTACCCTGAAAGTAAAGTTGTGGAAGGACTTAGTAATACTTGGTGGTTAAACCATGTATTCTTTACAGAGATGGAGAAAAGTGGGAAGCGACCATTAATATTCCATAGATGGGGTGGGCTTGGAAATCACCGTTATCAAGTTGGTTTCTCCGGTGATACCAGAATGACCTGGGATTCACTCAAATATCAACCTTATTTCACTGCAACAGCTTCAAATGTTGGATATGGTTTTTGGAGTCACGATATTGGTGGACATTTCCCAAACGGTAGTGATACTGATCCCGAACTTTATTTACGCTGGCTACAGTATGGTATCTTTAGCCCTATTGTGCGAACACATTCCACTAAGGCTGCAAGTATTGAAAGACGATTCTGGAAATTCCCTGAGCATTTTGCAAAATTTAGAGATGCCCTCAAACTTCGTTATGAATTAGTCCCGTATATTTATAATAATGCTCGAATTGCTCATGAGACTGGTGTCTCGCTCTGTCGTCCAATGTATTATGAGCACCCTGAAGATGAAAGGGCTTATGAGTTTAAAAGCCAGTACTACTTCGGTGAAGATATCTTATGTGCTCCAATTGCAGAACCTGTCGACTCAGATACCGGTCTTGTAGAGAAAGAGTTATGGTTACCTGAAGGAGAATGGTTTGAATTGTGTTCCGGTGAATCTATCACTGGTAATCAAGTGTTAAAACGCGAGTACGATTTAGCTGAATTCCCTATCTTTGTAAAAGCAGGTTCTATTATCCCATCCTTTAAAGATAGTATGAATATCACGAAGACAATGAATGAGATTAAGTTTACTATCATCCCGGGTGAAGAGAGTGAATTGAATTACTATGATGATGATGGCATTACAACTAATTACCTAAACGGAAAACATAGTACAGTCAAGGTAACTCATAAAAGAATCAAAAACAAATCGACGGTACTAATCTATCCTGTGAAAGGTGATTATCATACTGTTGGCAAGTATAGAGCTGTGACAGTTGACCTTCTAAATACAATCCCACCTAAACGGGTATCTCTAAGCTGCCATCAACACTATGATGTTGAATACTTAGCTGATGAGTTGACAACAAGGATAACCTTTACTAAAGATTGTGATCTCGCAGTTGAATTAGAGGTGGAGTTCCCTGAATATAATCAAGCTATATTAAATGGAATGAAAAGATTCTTCCATAGATTCAACAATGTTGTAGAAAGGCTGAAATATACGGTTGCAAAAGATGATTGGAGTGGAACACTTCCTAACCCTGTTCATAAACTTCAGCAGATACCTACAAGAGTTCAGTACTTTCCAAAAACAATAATCGATGAACTAAATCAAATAGAACCCACTCTTGCAAAACTGTTTAAAGAACTAGAAGACCATCCATCTGTACCAAACAGTGTAACAAAGTGGATGAGAAGGTATTTAAACTATTAGTTGACTGTGCTGGCAGAGGAGTAATAAAAAAACAATTGACGCCTTTGCAATGAAATATTCTTTTTAGATATAGCAAGAAAGCAGGAAAAGGAGAATCGATTATGCGAATTAGAATCTTATTACTAATCATGGCTCTTACCTTTCTATGCACATTACAGGCTGACATCTTCCCCACTGCTTTTGGTGGGAATGGAATTAACTTTAATCCCAATCTGGGTGGTAGCTCATTTCTTGATATGAATAAAATGGATATGAAGCACACACTTTCCTTCATGGCAGGTGGCAGTAGTAATTCTGATGGCTTCTATCAATCAGCTTATACCAATCATATGCTTTACCAGTTAAATGATAGATTGAAATTCAATATTGACCTTAACT
>JAVCCX010000340.1 GCA_030765245.1 Candidatus Zophobacter franzmannii
GTAAAGCTTTTTCTAAGAGATAATCATTAATGTATCTTGTATCACTCAAGGATTTAGTTTGACATCGACACTGTATCAAATAATCTATATCAAAATACTAATTGAAGCAGGTCTATATGCTTAAGGATAAGAAGATTTTACTCGGTGTTACTGGTGGGATTTCAGCTTACAAAGCAATTGATTTAGCCAGTAGACTAACTAAAGCCGGAGCAGTAGTGAGGACAATACTCACAAAAAATGCTCAAGAGTTTGTTACTGCCTTGAACTTTGCAGCAATTACAGGTAACCCTGTATTGACAAAAGAGTTTCAGTTAAATGAACCAATAGCTCATGTTGAATGGGCAGGTTGGGCAGACTTGATTGTTGTAGCCCCGGCAACCGGAAACATCCTTGCCAAAGCAGCAAATGGGATTGCAGATGATTTACTTAGTTCAACCCTGCTTGCATCCCCAAAACCAATCTTCTTTGCACCGGCTATGAATATCTTTATGTATGCTAATAAAGCAACACAGAACAATGTTGAAACACTAAAAAGCTATGGTCATTATCTCATGGAACCTGCAAGTGGTATGTTAGCATGTGGATATGAAGGAAAGGGTAGACTACCTGAGCCTGCTGAAATAGCGCAAGCAATCTCAATTATCCTGAACTCAACTAGAGATTTAGTTGGAAAGAAACTGCTAATCACAGCAGGAGCTTCAAGAGAAAGTATAGATCCAATGCGGTTTATAACTAACCACTCAACAGGGAAGATGGGATTAGCATTAGCAATTGCAGCATACTGGAGAGGAGCTGAAGTAACCCTGATCCATAGTTGGATTGATCAGTCACCTCCAGAATACATAAATGCCATTAAGGCCCTAACTGCTCAAGAGATGCACAATGAGGTGTTTAGGACAAGAAAAGACCAGGATGCTATTATTATGACAGCTGCTGTGGCAGATTATAGGCCAGCCCAACCTCAATCTGATAAAATTAAGAAGAGTGGAGACTTATCCTTAGAATTAGTTAGGACTAAAGATATCCTTGCAGATTTAGGTAATGATAAACTAGAAGGTCAGATATTAGTTGGTTTTGCAGCTGAGTCAGAAAACCTTAATGAGAATGCTAAGGCTAAGCTTCATAAGAAGAATCTTGATTACATTGTAGCTAATGATCTTGCCGTTAGTGGCATGAATGAAACAAACATAAACATTATCAGTCAAGACTCTCAAATTGAGTTTGCAGGTTCTAAATTGGCAGCAGCTAATCAAATTCTGGATACGATTTTTAAAGTCTAAATATGAAAACAATACTGATTACAGGCACAAACGGGAATGTCGGTAGCTTTTTAGCAGATTATTACGCTAATAATAACTACTGTTTACATCTACTTTATCACAAATCATCTACTCGTTTAGAGAAGTTAATAAGTGAACATAAGAATGTATATGCTAAACAGTGTGATTTAACAAGTCTTGATTGTGTTCAGAAAGCTTGCGAAGAACTTAGAAAAGAAAGCAATACATCTCCACAATTAATAGTCCACACAGCATCGAAACGATCAACAGACTTTTCCGATTTAGAGAATAGTGACTCTGAGCTTTGGTATGAGATCATCCAAAGCAATCTCTTTTCAACTTATAAGCTACTCAAGGTTAACTTACCTGTTCTAAAAGAACAGGATTATGGCAGGATTGTGCTGTTTGGCTCGAATGTATCAAGAATAGGGTTAAAAAAGGGAACTGCATATGCTGTTTCAAAAGCTGGCATTGCCAATCTAAGTCGCAGTGTCGCCATGGAGTTAGAAGAATACAACATAACGATAAACACTATCTCTCCCGGTCCAATAAAGATTGATGATTCTCACTTTAGTGAAGAGTATAGAGAGTTTCGAAAGACTTACTATGCTAAGGAGTTAGAGCAGATACCTAAGAAAAGACTTGCAGAAGGTGATGATATCTTACACATATGCAAGTTCTTAACCTCAGATAGTAATAGCTACATAAGTGGTGAGGAGTTCTTTGTAACAGGTGGGAAACTATAGATGAAAAGAGTCATAATTCTAATCACATTACTTGCAATTTTCCTCTCAATATCAGCTTATTCCCAGAATGAAAAGCTAACTTTTGAGATTAAATATGGTTTTATTGGTGCTGCAGAAGCTGTCTTATCGGTTGAGGAAATAACATACACAGATACAACCCTTGCCTGGATGATTTCAGCTAAGACAAAGTCATTCAAATTCTTCGATGTGGTATTCAAGGTTAGAGACCAAATCGTGTCCTATGTAAATCCTTCTAACGGACTTCCATATGAGTTCATTAAGAACCTCAAAGAGGGTAACTATAGACAGAAGAGAGAGCATAGTTATGACAGGGAAACTAAGACTTCACTCTATAGAAAATGGAGATTTAAACATAAGTATTGGAAGGAAAAAGTTATTGAGATTCCAGAAGATACTCATGATATGTTCTCTGCATTTTATTGGACGCGACAACAGGATTTGGCACCCGGTGATACCCTTTCACTATCTGTAACTACAGACGGTGTCACTGCACCGATAAAGATAATTGTCCATGAACGAAAGAAGAAGGATACAATTTTCGGAAGAGTTAATTGTTTAAAAATAGAACCAATAGTCGATGGAGAGACCATCTTCGCTAATTCAGGGAAAGTATATATTTGGCTAACTGATGATGATGAGAAGATACCGGTTCTCCTTGAAAGTAAAATAATATTTGGCTCATTTAAAGCCATCCTTAGGAAAGCAAAGAATGTCACTAAACCTAAGAAGTAAGTACCATTATGAACTTCCAGAGGAGCTGATTGCTCAGTATCCTCTACCAAATAGATCCCAGTCTAAACTCCTTTACCTGAACAGAGAAACAGGCAAAAGAGAACATCTTAAATTCCATCAAATCCTAGAGTTACTAAAACCAGGTGATCTATTAGTAATCAATAGCACTAAGGTGATACCTGCTCGTTTAAAAGGAATTAAGTCAACTGGTGCAAATGTTGAAGTTTTCCTTCTCCAAGAACTTGAAGATAAGAAGTGGGAATGCCTTGTCCGACCCGGTAGAAGGCTTAAAGATGGGGCAGAAGTGACTTTTAGTCCGAATCTTAAATGTAAAATTGTAGGTTATGGAGAAGAGGGCTCAAGAGTTGTTGAATTTGAATGTGAAGGTGATTTCTTTACTGCTCTTGATGAAGTTGGAAGGGTACCTTTGCCACCCTATATTTTGCGAGAATCAGAGGAGAAGGATAAAGAGACCTATCAAACTGTATATGCTCAGGAGAACGGTAGCGTAGCTGCTCCTACAGCAGGACTACACTTCACAGATGAACTGCTTGAACAGATTAGGGCAAAAGGTGTATTAATCACTGAAGTTAATTTAAGAGTAGGCCTTGGAACTTTCAGACCTGTCAAATCCGACAACATCGTGGACCATAAAATGCATAGTGAATACTGTGAGATACCCAAAGAGAGTGCAGAATTGATAAATAAAGCTAAAGATGATGGCAGAAGAGTCATTGCTGTAGGTACGACATCAACTCGTACTCTTGAAAGCTTTGCTGTTGATGGTCGTGTCAAAAGTGGCGGACATTGGACAGATATATTTATCTATCCGGGTAAGGAAGTACAGATAATTGATGGATTGATTACTAATTTCCATATGCCTGAATCAACCCTACTTATGCTCGTAAGTGCTTTCGCAGGTTATGAGAGTGTTATGGGAACCTATCGAGAAGCAGTGAAGTTAAGATATAGATTCTTTAGTTACGGTGATGCAATGGTGATATTATGACAATAGAACAGCATTTATTCGATGAGATTTACAGTTTTGGGAAAGTAGTCAATACGATGAATACAGCCCAGAAGATGATTCAAAATGGAGATGTGAACGGTAACTTCCTGATCCTTGCTACCGAGCAAACTAATGGTAAAGGAAGAAAGTCAAATCAGTGGCTCTCCCCAAAGGGTGGACTCTGGAGTACAATGGCACTATACGGTTTACCTCTAGATAGTTCTTTAACCATTTTCACTGGAGTTATCATCCACAAGGCTATCACTGATTTATATCCCAAGCTTACAGACAGACTCAAGATTAAGTGGCCTAATGACCTCATGATTGATGATAAGAAGGTTTGCGGTATTCTTACGCTCCATTTAGGGCATAAGAATTACTTCTTAGTAGGTGTAGGAATTGATACTAATATTACTGAATTCCCACCGGAGATAGCAGATATTGCAACTAGCTTGCAAGTTGTATGTGGCGTTGAGATTAATCACGAGACCTTACTTGAGAAGTTATTTGAGATCTTTGCTGATGAGTTACCGGAGTTTATTGAAAGTAGACTAAAGAATTACTTAGAATACTATAAACAACATTGTTTTTTGAAAGGCAAA
>JAVCCX010000145.1 GCA_030765245.1 Candidatus Zophobacter franzmannii
AATCTTTGGCGGTAATGGGGTCGATAGTAAAGGTGAGAATGTCAGTAAAGTCCTTTCTTCTACCTTCAGCTTTAGGTTCAGGAGGATTAAGTGTTCTGACATCTTTTAAAACATTGTTCGGGAAGGTGAGGGGGAGGTCAAATTGTTTGACTACAGAGAGAAACTCTGTCTCTGGATTGCCTGATTCTCCTAAATCCTCGATAGCAGTACCAAGTGGTAATCTGCTAAATTTCTTTGAACCCCAATCATCAATCTTCATTAACATCTTGCGTCCCGGAGCAACCAAATCACCTTCAATTTCGAAGTATGAATGGATCTTTGAGAGGTCTGGGATAAAGTAATTCTTAGGTCCAACCTTAACAACATCTCCGGTAAGTTGTAAAAATCTGCGTTTCTTTATCTCGATAATTCGTCCGAATAACTTTCTGCCGTCGGCTCTTCTTTCCTCGACAGCCACAGTATCTCCTTGAAACGCATTCAGGGTATCTTCAGCGGAGACATAGTAATCTCCGGTGCTGGTGTTAACAAAGGCGTAGTTATTACTTTTAACAAGTGAGGAAGCGTCAAACACACCCTCGACCACCTTTGCAGGTAATCTCTTGCTTCGTCCAATGTGGTTTAGTTTATAAAGGTCGCCTTCAATGGTTAATCGTCCGTTGCGGAACAATGTTTCCATAGCGCTTTTAAGCTTGGTCATTTGATGTTTGCCAATCTCAAGTTCAGTGGCAACATCTTGTACAGTTAACGGTTTGGATTGATCACGGTAAAATAGGTCCAAAACTGATTTGGAGAGACTCTTTGGTTCATTCATAGGTTATTGTTTGTTTCCTATCCTTTTTTCAAGCAGTTCAAGCAATTCTTGCTTCTCTTCTGCGTCTTTGGAGAATCTTAGATTCAGTCCCCTAAAGGCATCTAACCTGTTAGGGCGTCTGAAAGTACTTAGCATAATACCTCGTTTGTCCATAAAGTAACACCTGAAATCAGTGTACTCTCTGCGGACTTTAAAAAACAAGTATTTAGCTTCAATGTGAGTATCATAGAATGTGTAATATGAGGGGATGAAGTAGGTTATAAGACCCATGAAGAGAATCGTCATCCCGAAGTAGTAATAAAATGGCATCTGCCAGTTCACAACTGCAATGTTCCAGAGCAAAACTGCCATACCAACAAAGAAGATAGAGAGTAGGGTAGAGGCGCGTGGTCGATCTCTAAAGGGCCAGGAGACCCAACTTACAAGGATACTATTCGACATTAAGAACCATCTCCTTGCATTTATCAATCTCCTCTTTAATGATTAAAACATTATCAAAGGAGTTCGTTGTGCTGAATTTAGATCCTAAGGTGTTCGCCTCGCGATGCATCTCTTGGAGAATGAAGTTGAGAGTCTTCCCCACTGCCTTCTCCCCTGAATTATCGATGGTCGTAGTGACCTTAGAAATGTGATTATAAAGTCTTGTAATCTCTTCGTTAATGTCTGACTTATCAACATAGATGGCAGTTTCCAGGAGTATTCGTTTCTCATTCTCCTCATTCAGACAATCACTCATTAGATCAAGTACGCGTCCTTTGAGTTTGTCATGGATTTCTACCTTGTGTTCTTCAAAATATGCACTAATTTCAGCAAGAGATTTGTTCATTTTAGCAATAGATTGGTGGAAGAAATCAAGCATTGACTGACCTTCATTCAGTGCCATTTCCTGATGAAGTTTGATTGCATTTGCTAGAGTTTCCAGAAAAGCTACGGAAAACTTAGTATCATCTAACGCTTCGTTTTCCATTATGATAAGGTCATTCTTTTCAAGTAATTTATCAATGTTTGGAGTATAGTCAGTTCCGAGATAAGCAGCAGCATTCTTAGCCAGGCTATTATACATTTCCAACTTGTTATAATCGATGGTTGCATCAGAGGTTCTGGTGTCACGATAGTTCACACGCACCTCTAAAGTACCCCGAGTAATCTTACTCTGAATCAGCTTTCTAATCTGGATCTCGAGAAAGTTTAATTCATTTGGTGTGTATAGTTTAAGGTCGAGGAAACGGTTATTCACCGACCTGAGCTGTATCTCTATATTAAAGTCTTCATCTGTATAATTTGCCTTACCAAATCCGGTCATACTTTTCATTAATCACTCCTAAACAATAGTATAATGTATAAAATCTAACAAGCCATTTTATGCAAGCTATATTTATCATGTAAAACCCATTTTGGCTATTTCAAATTTGCACGAACTCAAACTCATCTGACATCTTATATTGATTATTGACCGTTTACGCAAAATATAGCCGTTTTTTAGCTTTTGCTTATTCTGAAAATGCCTATAAATCTGTAGATGCCTATTATCAGCGGGGTAGAGCTGTCTTTGCTAACTTGCACCGTTGTGAGCGAAGCGAGTATGGGGCAAAGGCGACCCGCAAAATAACTCTCCAGGCTTCGCATGAATGCTTCGCCCTGACAAGCCTGAGTTGTTGTGTAAACACTTCTCCGCAACTGAGGACAGTTACGTTACGCCCGGAAGCACCATAGGGAAGAACACTCCTTTCAATAATACCCTCCAGATTCCCATGATTCTCGTTCTGAGAATTGAAACTTTGAGAACGCTCAAGCAAAAAGTGATAACAAAGATTATTCACAAACCAGACTTTTCAAGCTATTGAGCCTCTATCCGTTAGCTTTTATCATTACAAGTTTACATAACATATATTATCCTGAAGTCTGAGGAGTCAGAAAAGCCCCTCCCTCTGATCCTGAATCCTGAAATTTTGCCTGCGAAAATTAAGGCTGATTCTGTGGACTTTAAATTTCTTCGAGACATATTCTTCAACTCAATCAAGCTGTTCATTCCTCACCATTTACAAGGTCTCATTTCATTCAACCATTGGAAAGGTAAGGGGATAGTTTACCTTGTAGGTGATAATTCGGAGCGTATTTAAATCTTGTACAGCTAAAGCAGTACTTCCTAATAACAACCAAATCACATACAAAATGCAATTCACATCAAACCTAGAAATAATCTAAAACTTCACATCTTCCCCATCGTAGAATTGGAACAGATTATTAGAATTGAAGAAAGCCACCCTTTCGGATGGCTCTTAAAATATTGTGACCTTCAAACACGATGAAGCTCAAGCATCATTTCCTAGAATCAATCAGTGCTTTAATCTCTCTCCAGGATAATAGTAACAGGTCCGTCATTAAGGAGTTCTACTTTCATGTCAGCACCAAAGACACCTTTACCAACCCGGACTCCGTAGAATGCTACTTCTTCGCAGAACTGGTCATAGAGAGGTTCAGCAATAGTGGGATGGGCTGCTTTGAGGAAATCAGGTCTTCTACCGCGACTACAATCTGCATAGAGAGTGAATTGAGATACGAGTAGGACTTCACCTTTGATATCAAGAAGTGAAAGGTTCATCTTGCCATTCTCATCTTCGAAGATGCGAAGATTCACAAGTTTCTTCGCAAGCCAACCAATCTGCTCGATAGTGTCGGTATTGCTGATCCCGACTAAGACTAGGAGACCCTGATTGATTGAGGAGATTAGTTTGTTTTCAACTGTAACTGATGCTTTGGATACTCTTTGGACAACTAACTTCAACTTGCCTTACCTGTCTCACATATCTCTTTAAGCGGACATAATGAGCATTTGGGAGTCTTAACGCAGAAGTCCTGTGCAAGCATAATAAAGAAGGCATGAAACTCATTGTAAAGGGTAACTGACTCGTCAATACTCTCTTCGATAAGCTTCTTTAATTCCATATACTTGATCTCTTCAGGTACAATCCCGACTCTACTCATAATGCGAGTTGTATAATTATCAACAACAAAGGAAGCCATATTGTAAGCGTAGAGAATGATTGTGTCAGCAGTTTCCTTACCAATCCCGTTAAGGGAAAGCAGGTGTTTGCGGTTCTCTTCGACAGTAAACTTAGTATAGTCATACTCAAAGAGACCATCAGCAACATCCATAAGTCGCTCAGTTTTTAGATTGTAATAACCGGAGGGGATAATGCATTCAGCAATTGTGTCAGCTTCTGCTTCAAAGATGTCCCGGATCTTAGTAATACCTTTTGCTTTAAGGTTTGCAAGAGCTTTCTCAGCGTTCTTCCAGTTTGTATTCTGAACAAGAATAGCCCCAATGATTATCTCATCAGGATTCTCAGGTGCCCACCAATCGACACGACCATATTGAGTAAGCATCCGGTCATATAACTCTTTAATAAACTCCATCTACCCTACTACTCCTGCTTTGATTAAGTCATGCATATGGAGCAGTCCAACCGGCTGATCTTTAGTATTAACAACCGGAAGCATAGTTATATTATGATTCTCCATTATGTTTAGTGCTTCAACTGCAAGCATCTCTGAATCTACATTCACAGGATTATGGGTCATAAGCTCGATAGCAAGAAGTTCAATAATCTCACCCTTACGCTTTTGAAGAATCCTACGCAAGTCACCATCAGTAATGATTCCTATCATAGTCCCATTCTCTTCAATCACAGTAGTACATCCGAGTTTCTTCTCAGTCATAACCGAGATTGCTTCATACATCATGGTATCTGCATTCACTATTGGTAAATCATCACCTTTGTGCATCAGGTCTTTGACTCTCAATAGGAGCTTCTTCCCTATCGTTCCACCTGGATGGAATTGAGCATAATCTTTCTCTTCAAAGTTACGAGCACGCAAAAGGGCAATCGCAAGTGCATCACCAATTGCAAGGGCAACGGTAGTTGAAGAAGTAGGCACCAAACCAAGTGGTTCATACTCGAGGGGTACAGTTCCATTGATAACTGCATCTGATGCTAAGGCTAATTGAGATTCAAGCTTACCTGTGATTGAAATGAGTGGTATCTTCAAAAACTTAATATATGGGATGAGATCTAATACTTCTTTGGTATTTCCTGAATATGATATAGCAATTACTACATCTTCCTTTTTGAGCATTCCAAGGTCACCGTGGATACCTTCTGCTGCATGAAGGAAGATTGAGGTAGTACCTGTACTTGCCAAAGTAGCAGATATCTTTCTCGCAATTATCCCCGTCTTCCCCATTCCGGTTAAGACAACCTTACCTTTGCAATTCAGGATTAGGTTAAAGGCATCTTCCGCATGGGAATCAATATACTCAGTTGCTTTTGTAACAGCTTTTGCTTCTAAGAGCATCTCATTCTTAAGTGTTTCAATAATGTTCATAATAGTACCTACAATTAGTTAACGAAATTACTTCAATGCTTCATTATGTAAAGACAACCCTCTCCCATGACGAGAAAGGGTTGATGTTTTTATACTTTAATATCCATAACAGGATTCTTATTCTTTCTCAAGTTCAAGACGAATAGCGTTTATAGCTTCATCTACAGTAAGTGAACCAAGGTCACCCTCAGTATGTCTTCTTACTGATACTGTTCCTGATTCTGATTCTTTAGAGCCAACGATGAACATATAAGGTATCTTCTTCATCTCGGCATCTCTAATCTTATATCCAACTCTTTCGTCACGCACATCAATATCAGCACGAACATTAAGTTGGAGAAGCTTATCCTGCACAGTCTTCGCATATTCAATATACTGATCAGAGATAGGAATCACTTGTACCTGAACAGGGCACAACCAAACCGGGAAGTTACCTGCATGGTATTCGATAAGAGTTCCAAAGAATCTTTCGATTGAACCAAGTAAGGCACGATGCACCATATACGGACGATGTGGCTGATTATCAGCACCAATGTATTCCATATTAAAGCGAGTTGGCAAGTTAAAGTCAAACTGGATAGTTGTACACTGCCATGAGCGATTAAGGGCATCTTTGATCTTAATGTCAATCTTAGGACCGTAGAACGCACCGCCACCTTCATCGACTTTATAGTCTAATCCGGCTTTCTCAATAGCTTTTCTTAAGGACTCAGTTGCAACATCCCACTCCTCTTTCACACCAACTGATTTCTCAGGCATAGTTGAAAGGTAGATATCCATATCTTTGAATCCGAATTTCGTGAGTATCTTGAGTGAGAAAGTAATAAGTCTTTCTACTTCACCGTCAAGCTGGTCCGGAGTACAAATTATATGTGCATCATCCTGGGTAAATCCACGAACACGCATCAGACCATGAAGGGTTCCAGAACGCTCATAACGGTAAACTGTTCCGAGTTCACCGAGTCTGATAGGTAATTCCTTATAACTTCTCTTTTGAGTATTGTAGATAGCAATATGGAAAGGGCAGTTCATCGGTTTGAGATAATAGTCCTGACCTTCAACATCTATCGCTGGGAACATCCCTTCGTTATAGAAACCAAGATGTCCACTTGTCTCCCACAGACTTGCTTTTCCAATATGTGGAGTATAAACAAGCTTGTATCCTGATTTGAGATGTTGATCTTTCCAGTAGGATTCAATCAAATGACGCATCATAGCACCATTTGGATGCCAAAGGATAAGACCTGGTCCTACATCTTCAGAAACTGAGAACAAATCGAGTTCTTTACCAAGCTTTCTATGGTCGCGTTTCTTAGCTTCTTCAACATTCTTCAGATAGATTCTGAGTTCTTTAGAGCTTGGGAAACTGATCCCGTAGATACGCTTAAGCATCTTATTCTTCTCATCACCTCTCCAGTAAGCACCGGAGGTCTTAGTGAGTTTAACAGCCTTCATTTTACCTGTATCAGGGAGATGAGGTCCACGACATAAATCTACAAACTTATCCTGTTGATAGATAGAGATAATATCAGTCTCAGGAATCGCACTAAGGATTTCAACCTTATACGGCTCATCCATCTCTTTGAAGAGAGCAAGAGCATCGTTTCTTGATAACTCTTTGCGATCATATTTATGTTTGCCCTGAGCAATTTCAATCATCTTCTTTTCAATCTTCTCTAGTTCTGCTTCTGTGAACGAGTCTTCCCTATCGAAGTCATAATAGAAACCATTCTCAATTGCAGGTCCTATAGTAACTTTAACTTCCGGGAAAAGCTCTTGTACAGCCTGAGCCATAATATGCGCTGAACTATGCCAGAAGAGCTGTTGTCCTTCCTCATCTCTAAAAGTAAGGAGACTAACCTCGGCATCTTCATTTATCATAGTTGCAATATCGCTCATCTTTCCATCAATTTTGGCAGCAAGTGCTGCGCTTGCAAGTCTAGGACTAATATCATTAGCCACATCCCAAGCACTAATCGGTTTATCAAACTCCCTAATGGAGCCATCCGGTAGAGTAATCTTTATCATCTACTTCTCCTATTTATGTTTCTTTCTTAAATCTTTACTAA
>JAVCCX010000201.1 GCA_030765245.1 Candidatus Zophobacter franzmannii
CTCCAAACAGGACATTAGCAGCGGCATCGAGTAGGCGTCCAATATCTTCATTACCTTCCGAGCAGGCAAAGAGGGGTATCCATGCCTTTCCAATATGGAGGTAATGATCTTGTTTATAGGTAATACCGGTATGTGGAATACCGTCTTTAAAGTATAGTCCTTCACCTGCGATATCAATCAGGACACCAACATGCTTCCCTTTAAAAGAGCTGGGTACTTTTCCACTAAACTTGAACCAGGCACAACCCCAGTTATCAGCCCATTTATCACCAATCTTTATAGGAGTATAATCTGCTTTAAGGGCAGTTTTATAAGGTATGGGAGTAATTTCATCATATATGAATGATGCTTCTAAGTCAGTTCCTTTTGTGAACCGAAGCTTGAAAACCTCAGCTGTTAAACGACGAACACGGTCTAAGTAGATATTGATATTCTTCATTAAATCCTCTATTTGTTAAGTATTTCTTCTCTGTAATGGGCAAAATTATATCCTCGTCTAATGAGATATTCCATGTGCCTCTTCAGTAACCATCTAAAACTTTCGATATCCTTATTCTCAGGAGTAGTCCAAAGTATTTCTGCAAGTGGGAAAATCCTTGGGATAAGCATGTATTGAAATTCTTCTTCTGTGTAAATATGCTCTGTCCAAATGTTCGCTTGGGCACCCATGATCAACTTCGCTTCCTCTGCAGAAAGTCCTGCAGGAATGGGTTCATAGTTATATACATCTTCCCAAGTCAGGATAGGTAAATCAACTTTCGTGTCTTCCGGATAAGGGCGTTTATCAAAATACATATTTGCCCAAGGTGTCATAATTGCCTTGTTACCTTGTTTGACTGCCTGGATGCCACCCTCAATTCCTTGCCATGACATAACAATCGCACTATCAGCAAGTCCACCTTCGAGAATCTCGTCCCAGCCAATAAGGGTTTTGCCATTAACTATGAGTGTCTTTTCTATCTGTCTTATGAACCAACTCTGTAACTCTTTCTCATCAGCAAGTCCTTCAGTCTTCATTCTATTTTGACAATCAGGGCATTCGTGCCATCTGGTCTTAGGGCATCCATCTCCACCAATATGGAAGTATTTGCTTGGGAATAGCTCACAGACCTCTGAAATGATATCGTTAAGGAAGTCGAAAGTATCATCTTTCCCTGCACAATATACATCCTCAGTTACTCCCCAAACATCAATAACCTCAAATGGGCCACCGATGCAAGAGTACTGGGGATAGGAAGCAAGAGCTGCTAAAGCATGTCCGGGCAGTTCTATTTCGGGGATAACTTCAATCTGAAGTTTTCCTGCATAAGCAACAACTTCCTTAATTTCTTCCTGAGTGTAAAAACCACCATATTGAGTTCCGTCTTTCTCAGTTCTCCAGGCAGACTTAGAGGTAAGAAGTGGGTATTTCTTTATCTCGATTCGCCAACCCTGATCCTCAGTTAAATGCCAATGGAACTTGTTTAATTTGTACATTGCCATGAGGTCTAATTGCTTCTTGATAAAGTCTATGGAGAAGAAATGACGGCAAACATCTATGTGTAGTCCTCTCCATTCAAAGCGTGGTGCATCATTAACAACCATCAATGGGATTTGAAACTCTCCACTTTCATCCTTGTACATGGATTGTCTCAGTGTTTGAAGGGCATAGAAGAATCCTGCTGAAGTTGATGATGTTATTGTGATTGACTTTTCTTCAACCGAGAGCTTATACTCTTCAATGTCTAAATCAGGATTGTATTCAGCTACTATTTTAACTGCGTTATCGCTGTCTTTAGTATCTCCAAACAACTCGCTTAGATAATCAACTAAGTTAGTCGTATCATCCTTGAAGTTCTTTGTTACAAAGAGTTCAAAACCATTACAGGAGCAATATCCTTGCCCCATCTTCAGCTGTTTAGGATTGGGGATAAGTCTCATGATAAGCTCCTAATAAGTAAATAGTTTCTGTAAATCGTCCAATGTCAGGGCTTGGAAAACACTTTCACCCTGCTCAATTATATAATCGAATAACTCTTTCTTATTCTTCTGAAGGCTCAGAATCTTCTCTTCGACAGTTCCTTTTGTGATCAGTTTATAAACTAGAACTTTCTTGGTCTGACCAATTCTATGAGTTCTATCAATAGCCTGGTTCTCAACCATTGGGTTCCACCAAGGATCAACAATGATAACAGTATCTGCTGAAGTCAGGTTAATCCCAAAACCACCGGTTTTAAGACTAATAAGGAAGACTCGAATGTTGTGATTATCATTGAAATGATCAATTCTTTCCTGTCTATTCTTTGTGCTTCCATCCATGTATTCAATTGGTACTTCCATCTTATTCAGCTGGTTGCGGATAATTTTCAGCATCTCAACAAACTGGCTAAAGATAAGTATCTTTCTGCCACTATCAAGAGCTTCTCTAACTAACTCGAAGAGCATCTCCATTTTACCGGACAGTTCAGGCTCAGTTTTAAAGCTTTTATCAATCAGGGCAGGATGATTACAAATCTGTCTTAGTTTGGTTAGACCAGCAAGTATATGAACATAAGTCGAACGGTTCTGTAAGACCGTTCCATCATCTGCCAGCACCGGCATAAGTGATTTCTTTATCTCATCCAGAACTTGGAGATAGACTTTTTCCTGAATCACGGTCATTTTAGCCGGAATAACCTGTTCTTGTTTATCCGGTAATTCAACCAATACTTCTTTCTTGCGTCTTCTGAGGATAAATGGAGCTATCAGTCCTGTAAGATTTGCTGCATCTTCTTTAGAAGCGTACATGTTCTTAAATCTCTTACGAGTAGGTAAGAGACCCGGCATCAGGAAGTCAAAGATTGACCATAACTCATCAAGGTTGTTCTCCATTGGAGTACCGGTAAGAGCGAGTCTTCTTTGCGTTCTAAGCTTCTTTATCGCTTTAGTTCTATGTGACACAACATTCTTGATGTGCTGCGCTTCATCTAAAATAACATAACGGAAGTTCTTCTTCTGTAATTCTATCAAGTCGTTCACGATGATAGAGTATGAAACAATGATAACTCCGTTTTTCATGTTCTTGAGAAGGAGGGCACGCTGGTTCTTATTCCCTTCCATTATTATATAAGGGAGAGATGGGATAAATTTACTTATCTCAGCTGCCCAGTTGTAGAGTAAAGTTTTAGGACAGACAACCATTGAGAGAGAATCAGCTGATTCACTGGCTAAGAGTGAGAGGGCTTGAATTGTTTTACCCAACCCCATTTCATCTGCCAATATACCACCAAGCTGGAATCTCTCGAGCATCTTCAACCAGTAAAAACCTGATTTCTGATAGTTACGCATAATCGGTGATAATGAAGGAGGGAGGTTCTCTTTATGATCTCTACCACGGGTCATAATATCAGTGTACATATTTGTAAGGAACTTGTCACCAAACACCTTAATTGCAGGATTATTCTCTGTTAACTGATAGAGGTACGGCAGGTTATATGAGGCAAGTCCATAGATTTCATCTTTCTGATCTTTACTTCTTTCAAGAAGTTTTTCAACATTGTCGAAACTCTTTTTATCAACGAAATAGAGTAACCGACCATCTTGCAGTTTCATAAACTTCTGCTTAGTTTTAAAGAACTTCTTCAACTCTCCATGCGAGAACTTCATATCACGATATGTATATTCAATCTCGTATTCGAACCAATCAATGTCCTCTTTTCGTTTAGCATTAATCTCAACATTGAGCTGGACTTTATAGACAAACTCTTTCTTCAATTCAGGTGCAACTTCTATGTTCCAATTCTCTTCAGAGAGGTCAAAAATAGTCTTTTTGAGAATATCAATCTGCAGTTCACCTTCAAACTCTAAAGCCATATCTTCGTTTAGTTTATGGATCTGGTGAAGGGGTAGGGAGTTTAAGAATGACATAACTTCGCTAATTGTCTGAGGTGGAATATAGAACCAGCAATCACGATCCTCTATTTGATACTTGATCAGGTTTGCCTGCATACGAAGTAAGGCAATTGGAATGCGTAAGTCCGGTGCATATTCCAAGAATCCATCCATCACAATCTTTTCATCCTGTTTATTAAGATGGAAATTCACTGTCGGACGAGTGTCATATACTTCAGGTATCACAATCTCTTCATCAAAATCAAGATATGATTGCATCAATGCCAACTGCTTAGATACCACCGTATAGTAATAGATAAGGTCATGTCTCTTAAGGTGTAAACCACCCATAAGAATCTCTTTCAAAATCTCAGGTTGGAAAGGGAAAGACTTAGAATAAACAATATTTCTTAAGAAGATATAGGTAGTGTTACCGAGAAAGAAAGTATTGATTTTCTCTTTATAAGTATGCATGAGAAGATAGTCATCACCATCAACCATGCGGATTCTAAAGTTCACTGACAATGGTTCTTCAGAGAAGTGGATTTTGTCACCGGTCTCTTTGATAAACACCTTATGTTGCAATAATCTCAACGCAGGGAGAATATGGATGAAATCTTCCTTGTAAATAGTGTAGAACATCCCTTTATTACTATAAGAGCACTTATAGCTTTGGATTAATTTATGGAGTAGTATCTCATCATCTGGCAAATATGTGAGTTGTTTCTTTGCTTTTAAAAGTTCTTCACTGGCTTCATGCAATGGTTCTTTGCCTACAATTAGCGTTGAAACAAGTCTGATATTGAAAGGAGCATACTTATTAAAGTAGATTCGGATTTTATCAGAGCGTGGGTCAAAGATGTCACTAACCTCAATTTCACTCTCCAGGATTAGCTTCTCCCAGTACTCATTGAATGTAAGCACATTCTTTTGGTAGGTTGTCCTTTCAGAACCATCAATAATATCAGTACTTAGATGCTCATAAGCATACTTCAATACTGTAAAATAGTGAGGACAATCTTTTGTCCCGGGGCATTCTTGACAGGTGTAATCCAGGATGACTTCATCAGCTGCATTATAAACGATGCGAACTGATAGTTTCATCCGGGGTAATCGTTCAATATCAGAGTTGAACTGGAAGATAACATTACCTTTCTCGTCTTTGTATTTCCAGTAGAATAGGTCTTCAATTGTGGTTTCTTGAACTGCTTTCTTAAATGTCCAGGTATTAGAATACTGATGAAATTCTTTTCGAAACAATCTTGCCATTAAATCCTCTCAGTTTGTACTCTCAAAACCTCATTAGTTTTGAATGATATATATGCACATAAGTGTGATTATATGGCAAGCAATTTCTGACATTTATCAGACAATTGATAATAGGAGTAAAATCAGGAGTGACTTAAAATGCTATAAACTCTTTGAAAGAATTGAGTTGAGCCTCTTTTATTTTAGACAATTCAACCCCAGTTTGAGATGATATTTCTGTTGCAAACTTAGGTAGTAGCTTTAAACCTTCTGTTTTCATAGCAAAGTTGGAATTGTGAGTATTGGGAGCATCGGTTTCTAAGAGAAGTTTGTTCCTTTCTATCAGTAGGTTAACAATATCGCTCAGGTTGGGATTAGCAAGAATACCCGGATTAATCCCAAAGGCAATATCAAGCTTAGAAAACTCCTCGATGATCTCTACTGAACCATTGAATCCGTGGATTGCTCCTCTAATGCATGGGAAATTATCTTTAATCAGCTTATAAAGCTCATAATACATTTTTACACAATGCATTGAGACAGGTATATTGTATTGCTCTGCAATGTCTAGTTGCTCAAGCAGTATATCTCTCTGCCAGATAATATCTCTATTTCTTTTATCCAGTCCAATTTCGCCAATTCCTTCAATGATATGGGAGTCGATAAGTTCAGGTAATTCTTGAATAAATCTATTTTGCGTTTTAGAATAGCTCGGGTGAACGCCTGCAAAAGCGAGTACACTGGGGTTTAATATCTCTTCACTGAAGGCTAACTCTTTTCTGTTTAAAGCTATTGTTACAAAGCCATCTACACCTGCTTGCTCTGCAAGCTCAAGTTCATGCATAGGATCTTCTAAAGTACAGAGATGACAGTGACTATCAATCCAACCGTTGTAGGCCATATTCAACTCCCGGTTTTCTTAGCTCAGGAATCATTTTCACAATGGCAGAAGCGACTTTCAGCCCTGCAGATCCATCAAGATTATTAAACATTATCTTGTTTGCTTCAGCCCTTGCCGGTCCCAATTTGTCATTTCTCAACGCTTCCCTAAGGGCAGGTTGCAGTTCATCAAAGTTATCAATCTGTAATGAGAATGAATCTATCAACTTCACAATCTCTTCAGTGAGTCGTTTCCCTGTATCTACTTTGAAAGTAACAATTGGTTTATTTAGTGCACAAAACTCTGCAAGTACAGAGCTTGTATCACCAATGCAAGCATCAGCCAACATGATGTAGGGGATAAGGTTCGGTTCATCCAGGAGTGTAACTCCCTCGGTTTCTCTTATCATCTGCTTGTATTGTTCCTTACACCACGGATGCAGGGTAACTAATACATTATAGCGTCTTAGTAGCCTTGAAAGATGAGGAACCCATCTATCAATAGCAGACATCCCGGACTCCTCCCAGGTTGCAGAAAATAGGAGTGTTTTCTTAGTCCTATCAAGACCATGTTTTTTACTTAGCTTATCTAAATCTTCTTGTGTATATGTCCCGTTAAAGGCAGCGTCAAGTTTAGGATATCCGAGTCCAATCGCAGATTTAATCCCAACTTTTGCGCCTAAACGAACATCTTCAGGACTTGTCATCACAAAGAGGTCGAACATATTGTAATTCTTGGCATCAGTGAACTTCTTAAAATGGTAGGGACCATGTCTTAGTC
>JAVCCX010000105.1 GCA_030765245.1 Candidatus Zophobacter franzmannii
CTAAAAGAAGAAGGCCTCGAAGTTGGCGTGTATCCTGTCTCAGAGAGTTCGTGGATAGATGTTGGTCAGTGGAAAGAATACGCTAAGTCTCAAGATTTTTTAAACCACCTTTAGAAAACTTTTCATATATTAGAAAAATATAATGCTTTTTCATTAAAGACTGGGTGCTTTATACCGAGAATAATAGAGAATGACTATGATTTGATATTAAGAGGGGGGGGATAAGTTCTTAATTTTCAAGGCAAAAAGGTAAAAAGAGTGACAACAAGGATGTGTGTCACAAGTTCAAAAAATCAAGGAGGAAAAAAATATGGGTATGCAAATTAATCACAATATAGCTGCATTAAACGCTTGGAGAAATCTAGGTATAGCTAACGCAGGTATGGGAAGTTCAGTTGAAAAACTGTCTTCAGGACTAAGAATCAATAGAGGAGCGGACGATCCCGCTGGTTTATTGATTTCAGAAAAGCTAAGGTCTCAGATCTCTGGGCTAGACCAAGCAATGAGTAATGCATCAGACGCGGTGTCCATGGTACAAACTGCTGAGGGTGCACTAACAGAAATGAACAGTATCTTAAATAGTATTAGATCTCTAGCAATTCACGCATCAAACTCTGGTGCTGTTGATTCAGATTCAATCGGTGCTGACCAAGATGCGGTTGATAGAGCAATTACTGCTATGCAGAGAATTGCAACAACTACAAAATATGCAGGTAAGTTCTTATTAAAAGGAGACTCTACATCAAATACTTTAGTAGCTAATACTATATCAGGAGTTACTGCTACTGGTGTGTCAGCTTTCGCTGCTTCTGCAGTAACAGGTAGCACGCTAGACCTAACTGTCACAACTGCAAGAGCAGTTGCAACAGGTACAATTACGATTGCTAATATGGTATCAGGAACAGGCGGAATGATTTTTGATGATGGAACTACAGAAACTACGTATGCGGGTGCATCTATTGGGGCAATGGGAACTCTTAGTGCATTGGCTGGTAAGTTAAATGTAATTTATGATACAGGTACATTTGCTGTGGCTACTGGAGCGGCTACTTCGGCAGGTACAATTACATTTACAGCGGATGCTTTTGGAACAAATCTTTCATATGCAATAGATTCTAATGCTACAGCTGATACTATTATTGCGGAAACAGACATGGTTGCTTCAATTAATGGAGCTGCTGGTACTGTTAGTGGATTTGTTGTTACAGGAACAACTGCTGCTGGGTCTGGATTAGTAGGCACGCTTACTTCTGCTACTAATGAGACAGGCGCTATAGCACTAGCTAGAGTAGCAACTGGTGATCTTTCGCTACAATTCTCACTTTCTGAAGATGCTTCATCAGACGGTATCGTAACTTACGGTATGTCTAGTATGCAAGCAGGACAGATTGGGTATGATGCTACAGTAGGAAATACCGCAGGTCTTAATGATGTTAGCGCTACTGAAAGTGGAGCTTATACTCTTGCAGATAATGCTGCTAATGCAGTAGCTATTATTGACCAAGCGATTACCGATGTATCAACTGAAAGAGCAAATTTGGGATCATTCCAGAAGTTTACATTAGAAACAACTATCAACAACCTAGGTGTTACTAAAGAAAACCTAACAGCATCTGAGTCTCGTATTAGAGACGTAGATATGGCTGCAGAAATGATGGAATTTACTAAGAATCAGATTCTTGTACAAGCAGGTACAGCGATGTTAGCCCAAGCTAATCAATTGCCAACAACTGTATTACAGTTACTAGGATAAGGAAGTCACGGATGACGCTGAAGAATAGGTTGGCCCTTTTATTAGGGCTATCCTTCTTCGAAAGAGGTGGTAGAAATGAACATTAACACGGACGTTAATAGTTATAGCCTTCAAACTGTGATGCAGGGCACATCAGACAAGAGTAGTAAACCTGCTCCTGCTGAGAAGCCAGTTGCTGAAGCAGCCTCTTCTGCAAAGAAGGAAGCTGTTCAAGAATTGACAGTAGTAGACAACACTGTTCTTAAGGAGTCTATTGATCATAAAGCAGTAGAAGCTGAACAAGAGATGAGGGATAATTTAGAGAAGCAGATTAATGCATCTTTAAAAGATCTTAATTTTGGCCTCAGCTTGAATGTTGATGAACGGACAAATAGAATGGTAGCTAGGATAACAGATAAAGAGAGTGGTCAGGTTGTTAAAGAGATCCCTCCTCAGGAATTGTTAGATTTAGCCGCTAAACTAAAAGAGACAGTGGAGGGTATGTTATTCGAAGCAAGAGGTTAATTCTCTTGTTATAGAAGAAGGCTATCCTCATAGCGTACAATAAGACAACTTTCGCATAGAAATATGCGGAGGTTGTTTCGTATATTTACTAAAGTTTTTCAAAAAAATACCGATAATCAACTAATGGACAAAACGTGAAAAAACGCTAATATTAATAATGTATCCAAACGACAGGGGAAATTATGGGCGGAAGTATAAATGGTATAGCTTCAGGAATGGACACAGATGCAATCATCGATGCGATGATGGGTGTCAAACGTCAGCAAGTAACGAGGCTACAATTAAGGAGAGAAACAGAGTTTGCAAAGAAGGATGCATGGACAACCATTCAGTCCAATCTTGTTACTTTACAGCTTTCTGCATATACATTATCGAGAGAAACTACTTTTAATGCTAAGAGTGTAAGCGTCTCAGACGATACAGTTCTTTCTGCGACAGCAGGCAGAAGTGCTGTAGAAGGAGACTATAGCTTCTATGTGCAACAACTCGCGGCAAAACACCAATTAACTACAAATGGCTTTTATGACTACGATGAAACTACTGTTGGAATTGGTTCGATTAGTTTTGAAACAGCAGCAGCAAAGGTAGTAAAAGATGTTGACCTTAGCTCTCTTAATGGTGGGCAGGGAGTAGATAGAGGAATAATCAAGATAACAGATAGGGATGGAATCAGCGCTAATATAGATTTAACAAGCGCAATGTCTATCCAAGATGTTTTGGATGAAATAAATAAAAATACAACAATAAATGTAACAGCTACAGTTGCAAATGATGGATTAGGGTTTGATTTGTCAGATGGAACTGGCGGTAGTGGAACATTCTCAGTTGCTGAAGTTGATGGAAGTACTGCTTCAGATTTAGGAATCCTGCAAAGCGGAGCATCAGATAGTCTTTATGGTAGCAATGTATATTACTTAACATCATCAAGTAGTCTAGAACTACTTAATGATGGATTAGGGGTAGATAAAGGAACTTTTAATATTAATGGTACAGTTGTGGACATTAGCTTAGCAATGACAATTGGCGATGCGGTAGATGCTATTAACAATGCCGGAACAGGCGCAACAGCTTCTCTTAGATCTGATGGATTAGGTATCACATTGTCTGGAACTGTTACAAGCGTGTCCGAAGATGCAGGAAACATAGCTGCTGATCTTGGGTTATTTGGAATGATAGGAACAGGAGATGGTTCTGATGTTTTAGCAGGAATGAACTCTGTGTTATTGAAAAACTTAAATGGTGGAGCAGGAGTAAGCGGCACTACTATTTTAATTAATGGGCAAACGGTAGATTTAAGCAGTGCTAGTACATTGCAAGAGGCAGTCAATCTTATTAATAACGAGTATGGAACTACTGCGGTTTCAGCAAATTATAATTCTTTAGAAAACGGCATAAAACTTTCTTCTTCAGCTCCAATAACAGTTGCAGAAGGGGATGGCACAGTAGCAGCAGACCTTGGGCTAGCTATTGGTGTTTCTACTGGCAATTCAGTAACAGGGGCAGATTTGGATTTGCAATACATAGGAGCAAACACAAGACTTTCTTCTTTGAATTTTGGTTCAGGCGTTCGTTCTGGGGATATTACTATTACAAATAAGGATGGTGAAGAATTAGCCTTTGACATGAGCGAAGCAGATACTATCGGAGATGTGTTAGATGCTATTAATGCAAGCTCTGCTACTTCTAGTGTCACAGCTACCATCAATTCTACAGGTGATGGCGTATTAATAACCGATACTACGGGAGGCGCAGGGAGTTTAATTGTCTCAGAGGATGGCTCTGGTCATTTCGCTGAGGACTTGGGAATTAAATCATCAGTTGCAGGTGCAACTATAGATGGTTCTTTTGAACAATCTATAACAATAGCTAATACAGATTCATTAGAAGATATTCGTGATTCTGTTAACAGTTTGGGTATGGGCGTAAAAGCATCAATAATTAACGATGGTTCATCCATGCCATATAGGCTAGTTTTCAGTTCAGAGAATAGTGGAGAAATAGGTGAGTTTATTTACGATACGGATATAAGTGTGCTATCTATGAATGTTTCTGCGCAGGCGAGAGATGCTATTCTTGTTCTAGGAGAACCAGGCAGTGATAATGCTGTATATAGCAGCAGTTCCTCCAATAAGGTGAATGATTTTATTCAAGGTGTTGAATTAAATTTAGCAGATACTTCAGATTCAGCGATAAATATAAAGATTGATAGCAATTATGATGATGTTATTGAAGCAGCTAATGATTTTGTAGAAAAATATAATACATTAATGGATAAGATGGGTGATCAACTAACATATGATGCTTCATTAGGTGAAGGGGGCCCACTGTTTGGAGATACCAATTTATTTATGTTGCAACAAGATGTCTTTCAAATGGTTACAAGAAGTGTAGATGGTGGTAGCGGCAATGTTACATCAATGATGCAAGTTGGGTTTACTCTAAATACTTCAGGTGAACTGGGGATAAATGAATCTGAGCTAAGAAATTCTTTGTCAGATGATATGGAATCTGTAGTAGAGTTTTTCACATTACGAGGAGATAGTGCTACTAGTGCCACAGTTTCTGTTACAGGAACGGATTCCGGATGGAATGTCGCTGGGCTAACAGATGGTAACGATAACACTTCCGACTATGCTTCGGGAACAACTGGTTGGCAGTATATAAATGGTGGCAGTGTAGAAATGGATTTTGGTCAAAATACTCTTTTAAGTAGATTAGAAATTAAAGGTGTAGGCAGCACTGAAAGCGATAGACTGAAAAGCTTTGATGTAGAATATTGGAACTTATCTACTAAAGACTGGAGCAATTATAGTTCTGTAGTTAATAATCAAAATCAAGATATAAGCATGTATTTTCCAACAGGAATAACAACATCCAAGGTAAGATTAAGTAATCTTCAAGGATATGGCGCTAGTTCAAAAATTCTTGAAGTAAATGCATTACAAAATCAGGGGTTTGCAGCATATATAGATTTGGCCCTGTCTAAGATGACAGATGGCGGAACTGGAACTGCATATAGCGCACAAGATACAATAGAAGATAATGTGGAATTGTATGACGAACAGATAGCAAGCTTGGAAGGCAGACTAGCAATAGAGGAAGATAGACTGCGTGCTACTTTTGTCCAAATGGAACAGGCATTAAATCAATTAAGCAGTATGAGCAGTTGGCTATCAACACAGTCAAGCTCATTAAGTGCAAACTGGCGATCGTTATAAATAACAAAAAGTGGGGTGGTGACAAGTATGTATGGGGTTAACTTAAGTATGTATAAAGAGAATGAGGTGCTTGGGGCTGCACCGGAAAAATTAGTATTAATGCTCTATGAGGGGGCTATTAATTTCTTAAAAAGATTAGATGATATGGATTATAGTAAGAATATAGAGACCAAAGGCTATAATATTAACAAAGCTTACGATATTCTCTCATCCCTTAGTGATTCGTTAGATATGCGGTATAAAGATATATCAGACCCATTACGTAGCTTGTATACTTATATGCAAAAGCTGTTAGTGCAGGCAAATATAGAGAATGATACAACAAAAGTTGCGCAAGTAATCAAGATGATTACTGAATTGAAAGATAGCTGGCAGCAGGCAATGGGTAAGGTTGCGATTGAGAAAGTAAGTGCTCAAACTGAAGCATTTTCAGACCCTGATCAGCTTGAACAAAGCAGCTTTTCAATGGTAGGCTAATATCTAATGAAACTATCCGATAAGTTTGATGATTTGCAGAGTGCATCTGTAAAAATATTAAGGGACTCAGGTTCTCCTGAATCTATAGTATTATTTTCCGAAAAATTAGCAGTTTTTTTTGAGTCTTTGATGCTTGAAGTGTCCCAGAGCGGTAGCCTAGAAGTAGAAGTTTGTATTGGAGTTCTTAAAGATATTCAGCTAAAGATGCAGACAGAAGACTGGATTGGTTTAAACGAAACAGTTATGGTTTCCTTAGAGGATTTATTAGAGGAAAGGGTCTTTGTGGCATAGATGACAGAATTCAATTCTAAAGAACAATATACTTTTAAAAGAAATCTTAAAGCTATACAACAATCCCAACCCTCTATGGTTGCGTTAATAAAGAGATCAAAGAGAGATACGAACCTTATTGTCGAAGAGAATGCAAATAAGCAAAATATATTTTCTTATAAAGTTGATGATGGTGTAATCAGATTATCAGCAACAACTGATCCAGAGAAATATGCTAAAAGAATAGTAGAGGAAGACTTTCGTTTTCGAGAAGCATCTTCAGAGAAAAGTACTGTTGGGGTAGCTTTTGCACTAGATCGATATATTATTCAGGCAACGGCATCTTTTTACGATTGGTATAGATACCTGTTTTTTGTATTTCCAAGTTTAGATTATTTATATACCGTTCTTCATTATATGGATTTTAGAGATCAGGTAGCTGATGGTACTTTTGGGCCTCTTTCTAGTGATAGCAATGATGCTGTTATCAAGACATTATCCGCTAATCTTATACAAACAGAGTATCAGTACAACGGCTTACAATTATTCACATATTATCCATATTCATTAGTTAACAAAGAGCTATTGCAGGGATGTCTTAGGCAGATAGATGAAGACATGTTGATGATGTCATCAAACATTGCCACAATGATGAACAGAAGCGAGATGATGGTTAGAAACGAGATTCTTAATATGCGCTATTTGCATAAACATCCGAGCGTTTCAGTGTTAAAAGATAAAGTTAAGGATAAACCAATAATATCCGTATCGGCAGGACCGTCGCTTGCCAAGAATATAGAGTTTCTTAAAAAGATTCAAAATGAAGTATATATTATTGCAGTAGCAAGAGTTGCAAGGAAACTCATAGAAGAAGGCATTATGCCAGATATGCTGACAGTTATTGATATGTCAGAGCTAACAGAAGCATATTTTAAGCTGGAAGACATTGTTGTTTTATCTAAGATACCAGTAGTAATGGAATTTACTACTACTTATAAAGTAATGAAAGAGCATGATGCAAAGTATATCTTTTCATTTCATGGGCTTAGGGGTAAGAAATATCTTAGAAGATATTTTGCAAAACTAGGATTGGACCCAACTGTTGATAGTGCCTTGGATATTGGGGGAACTGTTGCTATTACGTCTTTGTTTGCGGCAAAGCGGCTTGGTGCAAAAGAAGTAATTTTGCTTGGGCAAGACCTTGCATTTGGTGATACAACCCATATTGATGACCACTCAACCAATCAGAAGATAAATGAGATTAAGGAAATCGGAGGGCAAGAGTACTTTGTTTCAGGTGAGGAAGATGGCCATAAGACATTAACGCCGGCAATAAGAATAAAAGGTTATTATGGTGATGATGTTTATACCACTCCATCTTTTCAGACATTCAAGGTCCATTTTGAAGGTGCTCAAAAACAAGATCCTAGTGTTAGCATTGTTAATGCAACAGAAGGTGGAGCATTCATAGAAGGGTTAGAACATATTTCTTTAGAAGAAGCTTACAAGAAGTATATAAAAGAGAATAAGCTAAAAAATAAGCAGGATATAGTCTTATATGATGATTCAGATATCAAAATAGCTGAGAGTAGCGATATAGTTGAAAGTATTAAAGAAACAATAACTCGGTATGAAGAGATAATGTCTGAATTTGAGAGTATCAGAGAAGCGTTAGCTGCATTACTTAAGATGCTGTATAACAGTGGAGAGATTGTAAAAATCAAAGAAAAAGAACTTAATGCTAGGCTAGCAGACTTGCTGGAGAATTATGGAGAAGAGCTTTCTGCGGTTATTGAAAGTGGAGTAAGTGGCGGGTTGTTCTTTTTCAAACTTTTACAAAACGCTAATAGTAGAAAGTTTTCAGAGAAAAGAAAAGACAAAGATGAAATAGATCGTGTTGATATGTTTTTACATGCAACAGTTGAGGCATTGAAAATGCATACTGAAGAACTTGAGGTAGTTGGAAGCTATTATGCAGACTTGAAAGAAACTGCCTAATAACTAATCATTTGTTTTTGCTACAGCAATATCTTATAATTACCATAATATGTTAGAGATTAAAGACTTAGTGGTTTCTATTGCAAGCAAAATCATTATTAATGGCATCAGCTTGTCTATTCCAGAAGGAGAGACACATGTAATGTTTGGCCCTAATGGTTGCGGCAAATCATCTCTTATGATGACTATTCTGGGGTATCCTCAATACAAGGTTGAGAGTGGTCAGATTATATTCAAAGGCCAAGATATTAC
>JAVCCX010000410.1 GCA_030765245.1 Candidatus Zophobacter franzmannii
AGTAACCTGATTGGTATAATTCCGATTCCTGGTTTTACTGAACCAACCAGAAACCTTAATGTACCGCTTGGTCTTGGACTTGCAGCGATAAGTGTTGTTCACTTTATGTCGATTAAGAAGAAAGGTCTATGGAAGTATATGAAGGAATATGGAGAACCTATGTTCTTCCTAGCCCCTCTCAATATAATTGGTGAAGTTTCAAAGATAGTTTCAATTGCTTTCCGTCTATTTGGTAATATCATGGGTGGTGGAATAATCATCCTTGTTGTTTCCTCGCTTACTAAATTAATCATCGTACCGATTGGTCTTTATGGCTTCTTTGGTATCTTCGCGGGTTCAATTCAAGCATTTGTTTTTGCAATGTTGGCAATGAGTTATCTTGCCGTTGCAATTACAGAAGAATAAAAGTGAGGTAAGTAAGTGATATTATCCGCTTCAATATTAAATGTAGCAGCTTATCTTGGTGCCGCCATCGCGACTGGTGTTGCATCACTGAGTGCAGGTATTGGTGAAGGTCAAACTGCCGGAGAAGCTTCTTTTGCTCTAATGAGACAGCCGAAAGCAGGTGATGGTTTGTTAAGAACCATGCTCATTAGTCAGGCTGTTACAGAAACCGGTGCCATTTTTGGCTTAGTTGTTTCCCTTCTTTTAATCTTTAGTGGACTTGATAATCCTGAAGCAGGTTGGTATCGTTTAGGTACTCTCATGGCAGCAGGTTTAGCAATTGGGCTTGGAAGTGTAGGTCCCGGATTTGGCTCAGGCTACACCGGTGCTCAAGCTTGTAAGTCAATTGGAAGAATGCCGGATCAACAGAATAAGATTACAACAACAATGCTTATCGGTCAAGCACTTGCTCAAACTGATGCAATCTTTGCACTTGTAGTCTCTCTTCTTTTACTTTATTCTACACCAAACACTCCTGCAGATGCTTCAGTTGGTCATATCATCATGCGAATCTGTGGTTACCTCGGAGCAGCACTTTCAATTGGATTTGGAACCTTTGGTCCGGGAATTGGGATTGGATATGTTGCCGGGCGTTCAACAGATATGCTTGGACGCTACTCTGCACAAAGTTCAACAATTACAAGGACAATGTTCCTTGGTGCTGCCGTATCAGAATCTACAGCGATATATGCGCTTGTAGTCTCATTCTTATTAATATTTATTTAGATAAAATCGAAAAAACCTAATGGAGGTAATGATGGAACAATACATTGCTAAAGCAGCTGCGTTATTAGGAGCCGGAATCGCGATGGGAATCGGTGCTTTGGGTCCTGGACTCGGAGAAGGATTTGTTGCCGGTAAAGCCTGTGAAGGTATAGCCCGTTCTCCCGAACATGCTAGTTTGATTACTAGAACTATGCTCATCGGTCAGGCTGTTTCCGAATCAACCGGTATTTATTCACTGGTTGTAGCACTTCTTCTTATATTTACAACTTAGTCGGGTGATAATCCCCCGTTAGTTAACAACCGGAAGAAAGGAAAAAAAATGATTAGTATTGATATTTCTCTAGTCGTCGTTATCATGAATTTTATTCTGTTGATTATCATTCTCAACAAAGTTGCTTTTAAGCCACTAAGAGAGATGTTAGAAAAGAGACAGAACCAAATTAAAGATGATATCGATTCGGCGGAGAAATCTAAAGAAGAAGCTAAAAATCTGTTAATGGCTCAAGAAGATGAACATAGAAAGGCAACTACTGAAGCCAGACATCTTCGAGAAAAGATTAAAAAGGAAGCTCAAATTGAAGCTGATAAGATAATCGAAGTAGCTCATCAACAGAATAAAAAGCTTCTTGCCGAAGGTGAGAAGAGACTCGAACTTGAATCAAAAAAGACTATGAAAGAACTCGAAGGTGAGTTAGCCGGTCTGGTTGCTCAGCTTTCCGAAAAAGTCCTTGATGAGAAGCTTGACTCTCCAAAGGATAAAGAGCTTATCCAAAAGATGATCCAGAATAGAGGCAAATAGTGAAAAAGTATATGATCGCAGATCGCTACGCAAAGGGCATGATAGCCCTGTTTACTCTTGAAGAGTTTTCCTCTCTGAGAGTTGATATTGCTTTTCTGTTGAGGGACCTCAAAGAGAATCAGGATTTGTTAGCATTTCTTGCTTCTCCATTGATAAAAACTGCGGATAAAATGAATCTGTTTAAAGAGATTTCAGCAACTCTTCATCACGAAGATAGATGGAATCATTTAATGGACCTTCTTATCCAAAAGAATCGCGAAGCTTTCCTTGATGTTATCCTGGAAGAGATAGACCGACTTCTTTTAGAACAACTTAATCTCTGTAAAGTGAACATTCGTGTTGCCCACGAAATGAGTGATACACTGAAAGAGGAGCTCGAAACGAAAGTTAGTAGCATCCTTAATCAGACGATTCTCACGACATACACATTAGACCCTACAATTATTGGTGGGTTTATTGCGGAAACGAGTTCACAAATTATTGATGCTTCTATGAAGAACAATATTGAGAGATTTACAGCAAACTCACAACTTAACAGTTGAGGATACTATGATAATTCAACCCGATGAAATAAGTTCCTTAATAAGAGACAGGATAAATAATTTTAAATTCGATAATGGTGTCGCGGAGACAGGTAAAGTTATCCAGGTTGGTGACGGGATTGCCCGTATCTATGGTTTGGATAATGTCATGTCTATGGAGATGATCCTCTTTCCGGGTGATATCTATGGAATGGCACTTAACCTTGAAGAAGGTAATGTCGGTGCGATTATTTTCGGTGACGGAACAGCCATCAAAGAAGGTGATCTTGTTAAGCGTACAGGGAAAATCTTACAAGTACCTGTAGGCGAAGCCTTACTTGGGCGTGTTGTTAATACACTTGGCAAGGCTATTGATGGTAAAGGTGAGATTAATGCTACTGAGTTCCGGAATATGGAAAGCAAAGCTCTTGGTGTTATCGACCGTCAACCTGTTGTTGAACCCGTACAGACAGGAATTAAAGCTATTGATGCAATGATTCCTATCGGTAGAGGTCAGCGTGAATTGATTATTGGTGACCGCCAGACAGGTAAAACAGCTATCGCTATCGATACAATCATCAATCAGAAGAACTCTGATATGTACTGTATCTATGTTGCAGTGGGACAAAAGCAATCTACTGTTGCCCGTATAGTTAAAACCCTTGAGAGCCATGGAGCGATGGAATATACCACTATCGTCATGGCCTCTGCTAATGAGGCCCCTGCACTCCAATATATGGCTCCTTATGCAGGTTGCGCAATGGGTGAGTACTTTATGCTCAAAGGTCAGCATGCTCTCATTATTTATGATGATCTATCTAAACATGCTGTTGCTTACCGTGAAATTTCACTCCTTCTCAGAAGACCTCCGGGACGCGAAGCGTATCCTGGTGATGTGTTCTATTTACACTCTCGTCTTCTCGAAAGAGCTTCAAAACTTAATGATGAATTAGGTGGAGGTTCACTTACAGCTCTACCAATCATTGAGACTAAGGCAGAGGATGTTTCTGCTTATATTCCAACCAATGTTATTTCGATTACTGATGGTCAGATATACCTTAGTTCAAGACTTTTCCATTCCGGTATCCGCCCTGCTATCAATGCAGGTATTTCGGTGTCTCGTGTGGGTGGTGCAGCTCAGATTAAAGCAGTTAAAAAGGTTGTTGGTCAGCTTAAGTTTGCCCTGGCTCAGTATGATGAGTTAGCCGCATTCTCAAAGTTTGGTTCAGACCTTGATAAAACTACTCTTGCTCAGCTTCGACGAGGTGAACGCATTGTTGAAATCCTGAAACAGGGTCAATATCAACCACTTGATGTTCACAAAGAAGTTATGATCGTGTTCATGGCTAATGAAGGCTACTTGGATAGAGTACCAAAAGAACAGGTTGCTGAGGTTGAAGAAGAACTTTATGTAACTCTTGATACTGAGTACAAAGAGTTTGGTCAAGAGCTCATCAAAGGTGATTTGACTGACGAAAAACGCGAGCAGATGAAAAAGATCTGTGAACAGGTAATCGGTAAATTCACTAAGTAGTGGTACCCGGAGTTTAAATGGGAAATATAAACGATATTAAGGAAAGGATAGTCAGTGTCCGGAGCACTAAGCAGATTACTAATGCTATGAAAATGGTAGCAGCAGCTAAGATGCGTAAAGCTCAACAGAATATGTTCAATGCAAGACCGTATTCAAAAAAGATTATGGATATAACCCGGATTGTTCGAATGAAGAACAGAGGGTCTGATAATCTTTACCTTAACGAAACAAATCCATCGGGTAAAATTCTCTATATATTTGTTACTGCAGACCGTGGTCTTTGCGGTTCCTTTAACGGAACAATTACAAGAACCGGAGAGCAGTTGATAGAAGAGAATCCTAATTGTGACCTTATCTGTATTGGTAAGAAATCTCACGATTATTTTAGAAAAAGAACTGATAAAGTGATTGCGCACTTTGTAGGATTAATGGAGAAGTTTGAATTCTCCAATACTTCAAAGATTGCCGATAAAATTCAAGAACTGTACCTTTCTAATGAATACAGTAAAGTTGTAGTAATATTTAACGAGTTTGTTTCTGTGTTACAGCAGTCAGTTAAAGAACTACAGTTACTTCCAATTCCTACTACAGATAGTGAGGAAAGGGTTGGTATAGACTATCTTTATGAACCTGATGCTGACACAGTAATTGACAATCTCGTCCAAAGATATCTGCATTTCCAAATGTGGCAAATGTTCCTTGAATCATCAGCTTCCGAACAGAGTAGCCGGATGACCGCAATGGATAATGCTACAGAGAATGCCAAAGATTTAATATCAAGCTTGCAACTTCAGTATAACAGAGAAAGACAGGCTTCAATTACAACCGAAATTATTGAGGTTGCTTCAGGTGCTGAAGCAATCAACAGTTAACGGAGAAGAGGTAGCTTAATGACAGAAGGAATTATTAAACAAATCATGAGTGCTGTTATCGATGTGGAGTTTCCTGAAGGACAACTCCCGAAGATATATAATGCGCTTAAAGTGATACACGAAGATAGAGAGATAATCCTCGAAACTCAGATGCATCTGGGTGAAAATAAAGTCCGTGCTATCTCCATGGATACTACAGATGGACTTACAAGAGGAATGACTGTATTTGATACTGGTGAGCCAATTACAATGCCTGTCGGCGAAGAAGTACTTGGTCGTATCATCAACGTTACAGGTAAACCAATTGATAAGAAAGGTGAGATCAAAACAGCTACGAGAATGCCTATTCATAGAGCAGCCCCATCCTTTGACTCTCTCTCAACTGAAGAGG
>JAVCCX010000282.1 GCA_030765245.1 Candidatus Zophobacter franzmannii
AATAGAGAAAATCCTAGCTTTTTGTTTATAAAGTTTCAGATTACAAGCTCTGGAAGTATTAGAGTAACTGAGTTACCTTCTGTACCAAGGATTGTTGCCAAGCTCGACAAAAAGAAAATGCCTGAACACTTAATGGATCAAGTTAAGCAAAAGGATAAGGGCGTTACTCTGCTTTCTAAAAGTCAATTAGATGACCTTAGGAAAACTTATGGGATACCAATCGCCCCAACTGCAGCCTCAGAAATAAGTAATAAGGAATCTAAAGATAAAGAATAAAAGGGCAGCCTAAGCTACCCTTTTGTATATTTGATTTAACTCTTTATTTATTCACTTGGCAGGTTGTGTCACCCTTCTCAAAGTAACCAATTATCTGCTTTATTGCGGCCATTCCAGCATTGAAATTAGCTTCCCCGGTTTGAGCTCCCATTTTCTTAGGAGTGAAGAAAACTCTATCAGCATAATTTGCTTCTAACTCTTCTCTACATTTTGGTGCAATATCAGAGATATATTTGAAGTCAGGTCTGTCAGCCATAATCTTTAAGAGATCAGCTTCATTCACAACTTCTTTTCTCGCTGTGTTAACAAGAACAGCATTTTTAGGCATTGAATTAAGAAGGTCATAATTGATTGAGTCTTTTGTCTGCTCATTAACTGGAAGATGCAGAGAAATATATTGGCATTTTGCATATAAATCTTTAGCTGAATCTAATGGCTTAACATTATCTTCTTCCATTTTACAATTGCATACAAACGGATCGTAAGCATAAACTTCCATGCCGAATCCCTTCCCAATCTCAGCAATGAGTCTACCGATATTACCATAGGCATGAATACCTATAGTTTTACAACGAAGTTCTGTTCCGGCTTTTGGATTAAACTTGTTACGAGCCATGCTAAGCATCATCCCAAATGCAAGTTCTGCAACTGCATTGGAATTCTGACCGGGAGTGTTCATAACAACAATACCCTTAGCATTAGATGCAGGTAAGTCAACATTATCATAACCGGCTCCACCACGAACAACTATCTTTAGATTGTCAGCATGGTCTATAACTTCAGGAGTAACTTTATCACTTCTGATAATAAGTGCATCTACATCTTTAACAGCCTTCAAAAGGTCAGCTTTGTCAGTATATTTCTCTAATAGTACCAGTTCATAACCGGCTTTCTTACACTCTTCACCAATTGCAATAACTGCATCCTTTGAAAAAGGTTTTTCTGTTGCTACAAGTACTTTCTTCACTATTAAATCCTCCTAAGTATATTTATGAAATTGGGTTAGCATTAAGATTATCATTCTTATATGTCAATTAATTTCGATTTTCTTGTTTTTAAGACACTGTGATGTCCACATTGAGACTATTTACATCTAATCAAACTACGCACCTATTACGCCCTGCTTATAAAATCTATTTTATCAGTAGAAGAAGTTATGCACAATTTGTGGATAACTTTGGCCTTTGCCAGGGAGGGACTAGGGAGGCTCTAGGGAGGGTCCAGTGTAATTCTAGTGTTTTTAAGCAGAGCATAGTAGTCGAATAGTAGTTCTAGGATTGAAAAATAATGGGGATATGGATGTAGTTTAGTTTGAATAAATACTAAGAATTAAAGCGTTTTGAGTTAGATTGAAGCTAAAGATACCATTTCCCTTCCCATGCTCACACAGTTGTCTATCTGGTTCTTTCAAATCCATAATTATCTAAGTTATAGATTTTATCAGACACAGCTTCAACAAATGGTAAATCATGGCTAACGATTAAGATTGAGGTTCCGGCATCTCTCATCTGAGAAATGAGCTTAATTAGCTTAATCTTGTTCTCAGTATCTTGTCCGAAAGTGGGTTCATCAAGAAGAACAACATCACGCTTCATTGATTGAACTATAGAGAGTGAAAGTCGTCGCTTTTGACCCTCTGAAAGAGTGAAAGGATTGCTCTCTTCTCGTCCTGACAAGCCAATTGCATCAAGATATTCGGTATTATTATTTACTTCCTCAGAGATTGTTTGAAAGATAAAGTGGTTCTCTGGATTTTGGAATAGAAGAGCTATTCGAGAGAAGATGACATCCTGCTTTAAACCTTTCAATTCTTTTCCTTCAAGCTTAATTGAACCATCAAACTTACTAATCACTCCGGCAATTAGCTTTAAAAGAGTACTTTTCCCAATGCCATTACTACCTGTGATTGATGTTATCTCACCCTTTTTCATTGAGAAGTTCAATTCTCTGAATATCTTACGACCCGGATAGGAGAAATTCAGGTTCTCAATTGTGATAATATCTTCTGAGTTGTTAACTCGTTGCAGGCAGGGTAATTTGGGGTTCCAATCAATACTTGAAAGCTCTTGTTCTGCTAATTGACCATTATTATCAATCTGAATCGCTCTGTTGAGATGCTGTTTAAGATAGCCTAAATTATGCTCAACGATTACTGCTGTCCTCTCCTCAAGAAACTTTCTAAGAACAAGTAGAAGTTCAGTTGCCGATTTAGGGTCTAGGAATGCGGTAGGTTCATCCAACAGTACAATTTCAGGTTCAGTTAGAAGGATGGAAATCAAGGCAATCTTCTGCTTCTCTCCACCGGAAAGCGTTACTAACGGAGAGTCCAAAAGTCTCTCGATACTGTAATCAATCGCAGTTTTCTCAATCATTTGTTTCATCTGTAACTGTGAAACACGCATATTCTCTAGTCCAAATGCTAACTCCTGTCTAACAGTTCTTTGAATCATCTGGGAAGAGGGATTTTGAAAAAGAAGCCCGGATTGCATTCTTTCATTTGTGGATAAATCTCTAATATCTGAACCTTTAAACTCAATTAATCCTTCCAATACACCGTTAATGTGTTGGGGGATTAGACCTTTTAATGTAT
>JAVCCX010000151.1 GCA_030765245.1 Candidatus Zophobacter franzmannii
CAACTCTTTGAATTCGTTCAGGATTTCTACGAGATGGCTGACCCGTATCTGCAGAAAGCATTGAAGGAGTTAACCCCGATAGAGAAAGAGATTCTCAGTAAGTTTGCCTTTACCAGTTTTATGGAGAGTGAAGATTCACTCAAATATCAGAACCTCTTTGAAAAGCTTGCTTTGAGCTGGAGAGACCCTGATAATGAAGTAGATAATTTAATTGAACTACAAGCTATTATTGCTAAAGTAAACTTCCAATCCTTAATGGAAGCAGGATATATCATCCATCTATGTGGAGAGCTTATTAAAGATAACTACAACTCTCTAGAATTCACGAAAGCGAAACCTATCTCAATAGAAACAGAGTGGGGGTGGATGGCGTTTGGTAGTGAAAAAGATGATAACTATAAAGGCTCGTACTGCTTTATCTTTGAACCCGATGGTAATGACACATATCGCAATATCACCAGTCCTGCGAACCCATTCCAAATCATTATAGATGGTAAGGGCGACGACTATTATAAAGGGACAGAAGTTGCATCTTTATTTGGAGCACAATTCAGTGTTGTAATCGGCTATGACTTGCAAGGTGATGATACTTATCTCGGTGATGACTTCAGTTTTGCTGCCTTTTTCGGATACCAGTTCTTTGAGGATTCACAAGGTTCAGATTTATATAGGGGCGAAGTGTACTCTATTGCTGCCGCATCTTATGGTATCTCGATCATAAGAGATAGAAATGGAGATGATAGATATTCAACTGCAATGTATGGCGAAGCCTTTGGCGGAACCCTAGGAATTGGAGCATTGATGGATATGGGGGGTGACGACTCATATCTTGCAGGTGGTAAGCATCTGCATAAGCCATTGGCACCTTTTGACTATCTCTGCATGGCTCAAGGTTTTGGCTTTGGTGTTAGACCTGACTATGCCGGAGGTATAGGATTACTTTATGATAGAGACGGTAACGATAGTTATCAGGGTGGTGTATATTCACAAGCCGGTGGTTATTGGTATGCTCTTGGACTTCTTCTTGATGAAAAAGGAAATGATTTCTACAACTCAGTCTATTATCCACAGGGTACCGGTATTCATCTTGCTGCGGGCTTCCTCTGGGATGGCGAAGGTGAAGATAGTTACTACTCAAAACATGGTCCCGGACAGGGAGCAGGTCATGACTATGGAGTCGGTTTCTTAGTTGATAGAGGTGGCGATGACCATTACTCTATCGAAGGTGGAAATGGACTCGGGCTCACTAATTCAGTTGGTATATTCCTTGATGTAAGCGGTAATGACCGTTATGAAAGAGAGAATAAACAGAGTTTTGGTTATGCAAATACAGCTCGTAGTACCGGTGGAATTGGTATCTTCTTAGACCTACAAGGTGAAGATATCTATAATACCGAGACTTGCGGAAACGATACATCCTGGGTTAATGGGCATTGGGGTATTGGACTCGATACACTGTTTACTGTCATTGAAAAGAAGGATGTTGAGAAGCTTGCAGAAGAGACTGTCGCTGAAGTAGATTCTTTAGCCTCTGTTGAAGAGCTCTTTGCAATTGCGTGTGAGTGGGAAGTTGGTAGTGCGGAAGAAAGAGTTAAGAATGCCCGTAAATACCTCTTAAAACAGGAAGTTGAAGCATCTAAATATATTGCTGAGACTGCAATGGATAGTAAATCCAGTCTTACCAAAAGAGCAATCTACGACTTTGCCAAGAATTCCGACCTATTTAAACTAACCTTCGATATGGGATTTGAACACGAGGATAGCCTGGTGGTTAAAAACTACATCGCACTTACTGCTAATTTAGCTGACAGTACCCATGTTGGAAGGCTTAAACAGTTCCTTGCTGAGGAGAAGTATGTCAGTAATGTACTTGCTGCTTTAGGAAGTTTTAAAACCGATGAATCATTAGAGATTATCAGCGAGTATGTTGATTCACCTTCTGAGAAATTAAGATTTACTGTCGCTTCCATCCTTAAAAGCTTTAAAACAGATGAGGCAGATGCAGTCTTGTTCACAATGAGGTATGATGATTCCTTCCTTGTGAGAAGTCTGGTCAGGATCTATCAGGAAACTAAACTGCAGGAACAGGAATAGATTATAGAATTTGTAGGGGATGTTGAATTCATTCCGTAAACGATGTAGGGGTCGATTGCGTCGATCCCTCTTTTCGTTATTTTCAAAACCAATTAATTGTTACAAAAAAGGTAGGTGTAAGACCTACCCTTATGTCATACTGACAGTGCTACGAAGTCGTGTGTTGGAGTATGAGCAAATTGTTCCTTCGATAAATTCTCTTTTGCTGTGCACAGAAGAAAACTCTGGATGACAGTTTGTTTTTTTATCGGGTAGGGAATCTTGCTATGATTCTACTCAAATCAAGGATCAGAAGTTCACTTTATAAGACTAAATTCAGCAAACAAAAGCCAGACTTAAAGGGCAATGCTTTTAAAGTAGCTGAAGGAAAACATATTAAAAGGCGGACTTGTTCCGCCTTTTATATATTCTAACTTAAGTTCTTTCTAATATCTTGTAGTTTGTGGACATCATCAGATGACAATTCACGCAATCTATCTATTTTTAAAAGATTGATATAAACCGCAGCACAATGCTCAAGAGTTTCCACTTTTTGATATACAGATTCAAGTTCTGATCCAAATACAACAGCCCCATGATGTTCTAATAAAAGAGCAGAATTGGATTCAATTTTGCCATTGAGGTCAGCAAATATTTCTTCAGTACCCGGAGTTCCATACTTCAAAAGAGGAACAGATCCAAGAGTGATAATGAGCTCAGACATAAAGGGTTTATCAAGTGGAAGTCCGGCACAGGCAAGGGTTGAAGAGTGAACAGAATGTGTGTGGCATATTGCTTTGACATCAGCTCTTTGGTTATAAATGGCTAAATGTAACTTAAATTCAGACGATGGTTTGCCCGTACAATCAATAGTTTCACCCTGCGAGTCAACTAGGAGAATATCTTCTTCAGTTAGTGCTCCTTTAATAATTCCTGATGCGGTAACAAGAAAACGGTGGGCAGATAGTTTAACGCTGATGTTTCCATCTGTTGCTGCAAGATAACCTTTTTGATATAGTTTTTTACCAACATCTATCATTTCCTGCTTTGCTTTTAGTATATCCATTATAACCCCTTATCATTGGAATGCCTACATAGTAAATAATTTATTTGACACAACTTATAGGATATTGATTAATTCTGTCAAACAATAATTCAAAGGAAGGACAAATGGTTAGAAGAGACAAGATGTCAGGTATTTTCAAAGTGACAATCATTGTTTTAATCGCTCTTACCTTTCTATTAGTAATTGGTTATAGTATTGTAGCCCCTCAAGGGAGTAAGTTCCTATACACTACTAAAGTTATCAGAAATGTTGCAAATACACTCACAATAATCTTTATAATTACTGTAATCATCTTGGAAAATAAGAGTCCGATTAAAGCACTTGCCTGGATGTTAGCTCTTATCTCCATTCCTGTCGGTGGAATTTTTCTATATTTGTTCTTTGGTAGAAACTATCACAAACGAAAGATGTATAATCTTAAGGAGCTTACTGATAACAAAGAGATTTTAGCTCTTTATGAGTCTGAACTGCATATTTCAGATGCAGGAATGAAATACCTAACAGAACCATTTCAAGTGCTTACCGCAAAGCTTTTGTTCAACAATAGTAAGGCTTTCCTGAGTACTGATAATAAGGTTGAAGTTTATAAGGATGGGGTCGAGACATTCAAGAGTATCTTTGAACAACTTGAAAAGGCAAAATATCACATTCATCTCGAATACTTTGCTGTTGGGCATGATGGTATTGGAAACACATTAAAGAAAGTCCTAATTCAAAAGGCATCTGAGGGTGTGAAAGTTAGGTTTATTATTGATTATGTTGGGAGTTTACGCCTAAAGAAAAGTTATCGTAAAGAACTTAAAGATGCAGGAGTGGAGCTTGTTGAGTTTGCACCCACTGTGTTTCAATTTGTTAATAGTAGTTTAAACTATCGTAATCATAGAAAGATTATTGTTATTGATGGAGAAGTAGGTTTTGTTGGTGGTTTGAACATCGGTGATAGCTATGTTGGAAAGAATAAGCATTTTGGGTATTGGCGAGATTCTCATTTAATGCTACACGGTGAAGCAGTGAAATCATTACAAGCGATCTTTCTCACAGACTGGAACTTTGTCACTGGAGAGCTACTCCTAGAAATGGAGTATTTCCCTCCTACTTCAATTGTAAACTATAATCCAATGCAGATTGTCGCCAGCGGTCCTGATGCAGACTGGTCGAGTATTATGCAGGTGTACTTCTCAATGATAGCCGGTGCCCGACACTCCATTCAGATTTCAAGCCCTTATCTTGTGCTTGACGAGAGTTTGCAGATGGGGATTAAGACTGCAGCCCTAAGTGGGGTTGATGTTAAGATTATTATACCCGGTATGGCCGATCATCAGATAGTTTATTGGGGTACTCAGTCCTATATTGAAGACCTTTTGGAAGCGGGAGTAAAGATCTATCGTTATACACAAGGGTTTATTCATGCTAAGGTGTTGGTTGCTGATGGGGTTTGTGCCTCTGTGGGGACAGCTAATATGGATATTAGAAGCTTTAATCATAACTTTGAAGTCAATGCCCTGTTGTATGGTGAAGAGACAATCAAGACCCTAATGACACAGTTTGAACAAGATTTAAAAGATAGCGAAGAGATAATACTAGAGGAGTTTAAGAAGCGTGGGACAATCGTGCGAATGAGAGAATCTATTTGTAGGTTGTTTTCGCCTCTATTATAATTATGCAACATTTGTTAGATTTTCTCTCCAATGAGAGTAACCATGAATTTATAGAACAACTTCGGCAGAGATTCCCTTTCTCAATGAATGAGACTGCGAGAATTGTTAAAGAGAGTCCTGACTTTCCAATAAGGGAGTTACTGACTCTGTTTCGCTTACAGAAGAAGGCAATAAAACGAATCCCGGAAGCTGAGAAACTAGCCTTCACTGAAAAAGGTGTGATGCAGTCCAGTTCAACTGCTCTTGCAAAGTATCATGCTGAGTTATTCAAGCCGTTCAATACCATAGCTGACCTTTGCTGTGGATGTGGTGTTGACCTGATCCAACTTGCAGAAGGAAAAGAGAAGTGCATCGCTGTAGATTTAGATGCGGAAACACTTAGTACTGCTGAGTTTAATTGCAAAGTATTAGACCGAGACAATGTAGAGTTCATGCAAGTCCCGGCTGAAGAGTTTACTGAGAAGGTTGATGCGATTTTTGCCGATCCTGACCGCAGACCTGATGCGGGGAGAAGGAACTCTCCAGAGTCTATCTCTCCACCTCTTTCTGCGTTGATGAACCTGCGTGAGAATGTCCCAAATATGGCAATAAAGCTTTCACCTATTATGAATTACCATGCCATTAGAATTGACGGTCACTATACTCTTCAATTTGTTTCAGAACTAAGAGTGCTAAAAGAGATACTGCTCTGTGTTGGAGAGTTAGCACGAGAAAATGTGAGTAAGGTTACAGTAATGTTACCGAGTGGGTTGGAATTTGTTGAGAACAAAAGATATGTTGCTATTTCAGAAATTAAGCAATACATCTATGAACCTGATCCTGCTATTATAAGAGCTGGACTTGTGCAAGACTTGGGAGCTGTCATAGACAGTTATTTGGTTGATTCCCATTTAGCATTGTTGACTTCAGATAAATTGATAGAGAATCCTTGGATTAAAGCATTCAAAGTTAAAGAGATTATGC
>JAVCCX010000002.1 GCA_030765245.1 Candidatus Zophobacter franzmannii
ACTTCCCAATAAAACTATCTTCTGCATTTCTTGTACATAATTTTGGTATTCTCTTTTTAGTGTTTTTCGTGTAGTTCGTGGTTGATAAATCTTGAATCCAATCGCAGAAACAAAAGGTGAAGCTAAAGCATCACTTCCCAATAAAACTATCTTCTGCATTTCTTGTACATAATTTTGGTATTCTCTTTTTAGTGTTTTTCGTGTAGTTCGTGGTTGATAAATCTTTCAAAAAATCTTCTCTTTCTCTTCCCTGCGACCATTACGCCTTGCTTAAAATCTGTAATTCTTAGTGCAGTGGGTGGATAAAGAGTCCCGATCGAAGTTTAGGTTCAAACCAGGTTGACTTAGGAGGCATAATCTCTCCTGCATCTGCGATATCCATGAGTTCTTTCATTGAGGTTGGGAACATAGAGAAAGCTACTCTTTCACCATTGTTAACTCTCTTCTCAAGTTCAGATAAGCCACGAATACCACCGATAAAATCAACTCTTTCATCTGTTCGAGGATCACCGATAGCAAGGATAGGAGCTAGTAAGTTATCCTGAAGAATTGAAACATCAAGAGATTTTACAGGGTCCTTTGTATCAAATGAACCGGCCTTAGCAGTAAGCTTGAACCAAGTGCCATTGATAAACATCCCAAATGTATGAATTGATTCAGGTCTGTACTCAGTTTTGCCAATCTCAACAACATCAAAATGCTTCTTAACAAGTTCAAAGTATTCAGCATCAGTGTGACCATTAAGATCTTTTATAACACGGTTGTAATCCATAACAAAAAGTTGATTATCAGGGAAGATGACAGCCATAAAGAAGTTATATTCCTCTTCACCTGTGAAGTTAGGATTCTCTTCTCTGAGACGAAGACCAACCTTAGCAGCAGAAGCTGTTCTGTGGTGACCATCAGCAACATAGAGATAAGGCATAGCTTGGAAAGCAGCAGAGATGGCTTTAATGTCCTTCACATCGTCCATTAACCAGAGAGTATGTTTAACACCATCGTCAGCTGTAAAATCGTATTCAGGAGTTTTCTCAGCAGTCTTATTCACGATAGCATCAATCTCATCTTTATGAGGATATGTGAAGAAAACAGGAGAAGCATGGGCAGCACATGTATATACATGTTTGATTCTGTCAACTTCCTTAACAGCACGCGTAAGCTCATGTTTCTTGATGATATTATTCATATAATCATCAACAGCTGTACAACCTACAAGACCAATCTGAGATACATCACCCATGATTTCACGATAAACATAGAACATTGGTTTATCATCTTGAGCCATGTGTCCATCAGACACATATTTATCTAAGTTCTCTTTGGCTTTCTGATATACTTCTTCAGCATAATGATCTACATCTTTGGGTAAGTCAACTTCAGGTTTCTCGACATGAATGTAGCTAAGAGGGTTCTTTCTAACTTCTTCTCTTGCTTCTTCTGAGTTCATTACATCATACGGTAATGAAGCAATCTCTTTAGCTTTACCCTTAACAGGTCTTATGGCTTTAAAAGGTCTGAATACTGGCATACAGGTTCACCTTAAGTATTATTATTAGTAATTTGAGCTACTTGAAATAGACAGTTAATTTATGTCAATTAATTGTTGATTTGCTGCATTAATTATAGGTTATTGTTGGAGTTGAAGAGTATATGGAATTATCTTAAATACATATTCTATTCATCAATATCAAAATCTTGCTCTAATAATATTTATTCAATACCACAATTTCCCTTTCTCTATCCAAGCCCGCTTAGGGCTTAATATGAATAGCCATAGGTCGAACGACCTATGGACAATGCCCAAAAAACAACTCACAGCCCTATATGGGCTGAATTTACTGAATGTATGCATCTTTGTAATCAATACCAACAGCATCCAATATTTTCTTGAACTCTGTCAGGAAATCCTCATGTTTATGGTGCTCTATTTGATGTTTAATGTAATCTATCAATGCATCCCTCTCTGTCCAGGAAACTGTAAATGCACCGTATCCATTTTGCCATCCATGAAAATCCGGGAGGATACCTTCTCTTTTTATCATGATTGTTGCTGAATTCTTGATTAGCTTAACTATATCTGCAATACAATCAGACCTGTGCAGTGAACATAATATATGGATGTGATCTTCTACCATATTTACTCTATAAACATGAGCTTGTTTGTTCTTTAACAATCCACAAATATAGCCAAGTAATTGTTCTCTATAGCTATCGTGAAGAGTTCGTTCTCGGTTTTTGGTACTGAATACAATATGGTATAACAATTGAGTGAATGTTGACATAGTTTACCTCAAATTCAGCCCATATAGGGCTGATGATATTTATATATTTTACCATGGGCTCACGCCCACGGCTATTCATATTCTGCCCATATCGGGCAGATGATTATAAAAACAAACAGATTTAACCAAATGCATATTAATCTATCAAGAAGAATATCAACAAATCTATGATTGTTAAACAATAGACTATACTATGTAACATATCATTTGCTACTCTTCTACTTTCCCAAGCCCGCTTAGGGCTTAATATGAATAGCCATAGGTCGAACGACCTATGGACAATGCCCAAAACCATATCAGCCCTATATGGGCTGAATTTGTTTGATTTCATTACTAAAATCTATACAATATTATTACCAAACGCTGTTTCTGCCTATTCCACCAACCCGGAAGCTACCATGTCCCTGATTTCTTCCATCAGATGTACCTTTCTTTCCCAAGCCCGCTTAGGGCTTAATATGAATAGCCATAGGTCGAATGACCTATGGACAATGCCCAAAACCATATCAGCCCTATATGGGCTGAATTTGTTTGATTTCATTACTAAAATCTATACAATATTCTTACCAAACGCTGTTTCTGCCTATTCCACCAACCCGGATGCTACCATGTCCCTGATTTCTTCCATCAGATGTACCTTTCTTTCCTGAGTAAGATCTTCTGGACGAATAGGCTTATGTATAACTATTTTCATAGGCCCACCGTGGATACAATTTGACTCTTCAAAAAGTCTATATGTTCCATTAATGCTTACTGGAATTATTGTTGCATCTGATTTAAGAGCTAGCTTTAAACTACCCTTTCTGAAATCACCAAGTTTAGGTCCACGACTACGAGTCCCCTCAGGGAAGATTATCAAAGAGTTTCCTCTTTTTATACTCTCAACACCCTTATTAATGGATTTTCTTGCATTCTTGAGGTTTTTCCTATCAATAAAAACACAACCAATCGCCATCATCCACTGAGCAAAGAAAGGAAGGTTCATCAGGCTCTTCTTTGCGACGAAACCAACTCTTATCGGTATTGCTGCGATAAGGATTAAGATGTCAAATAGCCCCTGATGATTGGAGATAAAGCAGATACTCTCATTCTTTGGCACATTCTCAAGACCTACAACTTCTAATTTACCTCCGGCTGAACGGTAGATATAGTTCGACCAGATATTCACAGAATGGTAGATAAATCTGTTACCTGCCTTAGTCAGTCTTATCCCTTTCAAGATTAGGCCAATTGCTAAAAAAGGTAAAGTAAACAACATAGGGATCCAAAGAACCCAAATCATGAATAAGAGGGATTTAAAACCATCCCAATGCTTGTTTTGTGCCATTATATCTCCAAATAAATGAAATCATATATGTATATTAACAGCCCCTGCAATACTGAATTACAAGGGCTGAAATTGTAAACACTTATAACTGAAACCAATTAAGACTCAGTA